>CAIYFD010000238.1 GCA_903925425.1 uncultured Opitutia bacterium
CCCCACCGCCGGGGGGTGTGTGGGGGGGGCCTAGTGTGCGATTAAGCCCAACGGAGATCAGGGTAAAACCATTGCCAGCTCGTTGACAGATACGGCACACATTATGTTCATTCACGTTCGCGGCTGTGCGTCCTTGTACCTATGTTAATTGTTCGAGCATAGGTATTAACACGGTTTTCAAGACCGCCGCGATAGACCACTCTGCCACCTCTCCGGCTCGCGCCATGAGGGGATGGTTCAGATCGGACGGGCAGTAAACCAGAAAGCTGTGGACCCGGCGGCCCGAGGGCGGACGACAGATGACGGACGCCAGACCCAACCCTCGGGCCGGACCTGGCTCCATCAGCGGAGATTTGCAACGATCCGTACCCCCAACATCAGAGCGGCAGAAACTCGGAGGATCGGAACCCATGCTCCGTTTCCTCCGCGACCTTCCGTGAAAATCGACGGGGGCAAGGGTGTGCGCCTCCTCTCCTCCACCCCTCCATCGCGGCCCGCAAAGGACTCAGCCTTCGGATCAGGCTACGGCGGTCAGGCCGGCGGGGGCCCCACCTCATCCGCGTAATCCGTTAAATCCGCGGTTTAAAACGGATCGGACGGTCCCGCCCTCAGATCTTCGTGCCGCTGGGCAGGGTCGCGCCCTTCGGCACGACGAGCACGCCATCGCGGATGATCACGGCACCGTCGAGATACTTACCGTCGGCTTTTCCCTCCGGATCGAGCATGACGCCGTCACCAATGCGCGCGTTCTTGTCGATGATCGCGTGCCGGATCCGGCAATTGCGCCCGATGCCGATGGTCGGCCGGCCGCGCACCTTGTTCTCCGCCAGTTGCTCGGCGGTCTCATAATAATCCGAGCCCATCACCACGGCTTCCTGCAACGTGGTGCCCTCGCCGATCAGCGAACGCACGCCGATGACCGAGTGTTTGACCGAGGTCGCGTTGAGGATGCAGCCGTCGGCGATCACCGCATGCTCGACCGCGCAACGGTCGAGCTTGGTCGCGGGCAGATGGCGCTCCTCGCTGTAGATCGGATAGGAGGCGTCGTAGAAATCGAAGGGCGGGTTCGCTTGGGCGAGCGCGAGGTTGGCCTCGTAGAAGGCCCGCACCGTGCCGATGTCCTCCCAGTAACCCTCGAAGATCCCGGCAAACAGGCGCTTTTTCCCGAGCAGGGACGGGATGACCTCCTTGCCGAAATCCGTCATGCCGTTGTCGAGCGCCTCGGCCAGGACCGCGCGGTTGAAAACATAGATGCCCATCGAGGCGAGGCAGCGCTTCTCCGCCGAGGGCGTCTTCAGCTTGGCCTCAAGGGTGCGACTGAGCGTCAGGCTCTCGATCACCGCCGGATCCTTCGGCTTCTCCACGAACTGCTGGATGCCGAGGTCGTCGCCGACGCGCATCAGGCCGAGGCCGTCGACCTTCGAGGCGGGGAACGGGATGGCCGCGATCGTGACGTCGGCCTTGTTCGCGAGGTGCTGCTCGATGATCGCCTCGAAATCCATCCGGTAGAGCTGGTCACCCGAGAGGATCAGGACGAGGTCGTGCGGGGAGCTGCGGAAATGGACGAGGTTGCGGCGGACGGCATCGGCGGTGCCCTGGTACCAGTCGGCGCGGGTCTCGGTCTGCTCGGCCGAGAGGATGTCCACGAACCCGCCGCCGAAGGCGTCGAAGTGGAAGGCGCTCTGGATATGCCGGTGCAGCGACGCCGTGTTGAACTGCGTCAGGATGAAGATCCGGTTGATGCCGGAGTTGATGCAGTTGCTGATCGGGATGTCGACGAGCCGGTACTTGCCGGCGAGCGGGACGGCCGGCTTGCAGCGCTCCAAGGTGAGCGGCGAGAGGCGGGTGCCGCGACCGCCGCCCATGATCACCGCGAGAACACGTTTTTGAAGAGTCATGAAAAGAGGGGAGCCGCGCAGACCATCCTGCTAAAGCCTTGATTGACCTTGGGGTGGACCACTTACTTTCGCCAAACAAAAAGGAAAAAACATGTGCGGCATCGTTGGCTACGTCGGCAGGCAGAAGGCAGCTTCCATCATCCTCGAGGGGCTGAAGCGCTTGGAATACCGGGGTTATGACTCCGCCGGACTCTGCGTGCTCCAAGGCGGCAAGCTCGACGTCGCCAAGAAGGCCGGCCGCGTGGACGTGCTCGTCAAGGAGTGCGCGAATCACCGTTTCAACGGCTCGACCGGCATCGGCCACACCCGCTGGGCCACCCACGGCGGCGTCACCGACGCCAACGCCCACCCGCATATCAGCAGCGACGGCAAGTTCGCCCTGATCCACAACGGCGTGATCGAGAACTATTCGGGGATGAAGACGTTCCTGACCGCCAAGGGGTACACCTTCAAGTCCGAGACCGACACCGAGGCGCTCTGCAATCTCATCGCCTACCACTACGCCAAGGAGCCCGTCATGAAGGACGGCGGCAGCCGCTTCCTCGAGAGCGTCCGCAAGTCCCTCCGCCACGTCGAGGGCACCTACGGCATCGCCGTCCTCTGCATCGACTGCCCCGAGGAAATCGTCGCCGCCCGCAAGGCCTCCCCGCTCGTCCTCGGCGTGGGTGATCAGGAGTACATCGTGGCCTCCGACGCCTCCGCGATCGTCAGCCACACCCAGAGCGTGGTGTACCTCAAGGATGGCGAATTGGTCCACCTCACGCCCCGCGCCTTCTCCATCACCACGCTCGACCAGGCCGACGTCTCGCCGGTCGTGGACAAGATCACGTGGACGATCTCCGAGGCCGACCTCAACGGTTACACCCACTTCATGGAGAAAGAGATCTTCGAGCAGCCCCTCGCGCTCGAGAACACCATGCGCGGCCGTTTCTCCGAGGACGGCAGCACGGCCCAGTTCGGCGGCCTCAATCTCAACGCCGCCGAGTTCCGCCAGATCGACCGCTTTCTCTTCTGCGCCTGCGGCTCCGCGTGGCATGCCTGCCTCGTCGCCGAGCACCTGATCGAGACTTACGCCCGGGTGCCGGTGGAGGTCGATTACGCCTCCGAGTTCCGCTACCGCAACGCCCCGCTCGACCGCAATACGCTCTGCTGGGTCATCAGCCAGTCCGGCGAGACGATCGACACCCTCGCCGCCATGCGCGAGGCCAAGCGCAAGGGCCACCGCGTCCTCGCCCTCAACAACGTCGTCGGCTCCACCATCGCCCGCGAGGCCGACGGCGGCATCTACCAGCACGTCGGCCCGGAGATCGGCGTCGCCTCCACCAAGGCGTTCACCTCGCAGCTCCTCCTCGGCGCGATGATCGCCCTCTACATCGCCCGGATGCGCGACATGAGCTTCAGCGACGGCGCCCAATACGTGCAGGCCCTCAAGGGCGCCCCGGACCTCGTCCGCACCGCCCTCAAGCAGGCGCCGCAGATCAAGGCCATCGCCAAGCGCTATGCCAAGTACGCCGACTTCCTCTTCCTCGGCCGGCTCTCACTCTTCCCCGTCGCCCTCGAGGGCGCCCTCAAGCTCAAGGAGATCTCGTACATCCACGCCGAGGGTTACCCGGCCGCCGAGATGAAGCACGGCCCCATCGCCCTCATCACCGAGAACTGCCCGAGCGTTTTCCTCGTCCCCAAGGGCGACCTGTTTAACAAGGTCGTCTCCAGCATGCAGGAGATCAAGGCGCGCAAGGGCCCGATCATCGCGATCGTCACCGAGGGCTGCGAGCTCCCGCCCGGCGTGGCCGATGAGATCATCACCATCCCCGACTGCCATCCCGCGGTGCTACCCATCGTCGCCACCATCCCAGTGCAGCTGCTCAGCTATTACATCACGCTCGAACGTGGCTGCGACGTCGACAAGCCGAGGAATTTGGCAAAATCAGTCACGGTGGAGTGAATTTCCCGCAGCGCTTCCCGGAGGAAGGGAGATGCCGGATTTACGGCGGAGATTGAGGCAGTAAACCTCAGTCACCGAGTGTGATTCTCAAGACTCACCGAGAACGTCACGCGATCACCCGATCCCTTCTCTACTTAAGTAGCCGCGACCCTCGCGACCCTTTTTGCATGCCTTCACTCCCGAGGCCTCGGGAAACGGGTTTTCATCCCCACATGAAAGTACTTTAAAATATTTCCCTAAGTAAGAGACGGCTGAATCAAAATCCCCGAAATCCACCCACCCGGCATAACCTACGCCACCACCCGCCCTCAGTTCATAATCGACTGAGGCGTTGTAGCTCGGATGCGCCGCAAGATCTCCCCCGGCCTCGGCGATAAGTTCAATGAGCCGATTACGCGCGTTGAGCGTTCCCGTTGGAGCGCCGCACGATTTAATTTCAACGGCGCCCAAATTAATCTTCCTGGCACAATCAAACTTGATCGCGACGTACTTTTCGCCGGCCTGAAGAACCAGCGAACGTTTACTCTTCATTAACACAATCAACGCTTTCGGCCCCCACCGATGGCAATTGTCGTAAATTGAGCCTTTGTGATCCGTATCGCCCAAAGCTCAAAGGGCGGGGCCCAAAAATCGACGCCGCCACTCCGGGGTTACTCCCCCCCCTTTTTTTGTGTTCACATTCGAAACTGCGGGTGGAGTACGGTCCGCCGCACCGTGAAGGATTGAGGCAGAATCCCTCAGTCAGAGCGTGGTTCTAGGGGCGGATCAGGCGCGTTCCGGGATCATCCATTCCCTGCGCTGACATGAGTATTCCGCCATGGAGACACCGGACGATCGGAACGCGCAGGGATCCCAAAGGCCCGGAAGACCCGAGGAGCGGACACTCGGAGATCCCAACCCTCCGATCCTCCACCCGCCGGGGGACGACGGCGGGCTTGCCCTCCGACCGGGCAACCGCGTGAATCACTCGATTCACGATCTGCGCCGATGAACATCCATCCGACCCGCGAGGCATTCCTCGGCCTGGCCGACCAAGGCAACGTCATTCCCGTCTATGCCGACCTGATGGCGGACTTTGAGACGCCCGTCTCCGCCTACGCGAAGCTCAAGGCTAGCGGACCGTCGTACCTCCTCGAATCCGTCGAGGGCGGCGAAAATCTCTCGCGCTACAGCTTCATCGGTTGCCGGCCCCGCAAGATTTTCATCTGCGGGCAAGCCACCACCGAGATCCGCACGCCCGGCAAGGCCCCGCAGATCATCCCCACCCCGGCCGATCCGCTCACCCTGATCGAGGCCGAAATGAAGGGCTACCGCGCCGTCACCCTGCCCGGCCTGCCGCGCTTCACCGGCGGTGCCGTGGGTTTTATCGGGTACGAATACGTCACGCGCATCGAGCCGACCGTCAAACCCGCCGCCAAGGACGAGCTGGGGCTTCCCCTGCTCTACTTCATGCTGTCGGACTCGCTCCTGATCTTCGACCGCGCGAAGCAGACCCTCCGCCTCTGCGTCAACGCCCACATCCAGGGCAATGCGGGCGCCGCTTACGACGCCGCCGTCACCGAGCTCCGCGAGCTCTACGCCATCCTGCGCCACCCGCGCGAACTCGCCCCGGCGCCGATGGTCGAGGTCGGCCAGCTGACCGTGCCGCCCGGCAACTTCACGCAGCAGAAATTCGAGGCGGTCGTAAACGAAGCCAAGGAGTTCATCCGCGCCGGCGACATCATCCAGGTCGTGCCCTCGCAGCGTTTCTCGAAGCCGTTCGACCGCGCCCCGCTCGATCTCTACCGCGCGCTCCGGACGGTGAACCCGTCCCCCTACATGTTCATCCTCGAGGCGGGCGACTTCGCCATCGTCGGGGCCTCGCCGGAGGTGCACGTGCGCCTGACCGACGGCCTAGTCGAGATCCGCCCGATCGCCGGCACCCGGAAGCGCGGCGCGACGCCTGCCGAGGACACCGCGCTGGAGAAGGACCTGCTCGCCGACGAGAAGGAGCTCGCCGAGCACCTCATGCTCGTCGATCTCGCCCGCAACGACATCGGCCGGGTCTGCACCTACGGCTCGATCAGCGTGCCGGAGAAGATGGTGATCGAGCGCTATTCGCACGTGATGCACATCGTTTCGCAGGTCGAGGGCCGGATTGCACCCGAGCACAACGCCTACGACCTGCTCCGCGCCACCTTTCCCGCCGGCACCGTCAGCGGCGCCCCGAAGATCCGCGCCATGCAGATCATCGCCGAGAAGGAACCGGTCCAGCGCGGCTTCTACGCCGGCGCACTCGGGTACTTTGGCTACGACGGCAACATGGACACCTGCATTATGCTGCGCACGTCGCTGATCAAGGACGGCCAGATCCACATCCAGGCCGGCGCCGGCATCGTCGCGGATTCGGTTCCCGCCTCCGAGTACCAGGAAACCATCGGCAAGGCCTCCGCCCTCTTCAAGGCCGTGGCGATGGCGGAGCAGTTCTGAGCGAGCCGGAGGGTCCGATGGTCGGAGGTAGGGCTGAGGCGGTGTCTCAGCCGCGATCATCACGAACCTTTTTTTGCCACAGAGGCACAGAGCTCACCGAGCCCAAGCCTCGTTGATTCGGAATATGGACCGCAAAAAGGCGCAAGAAGCGCCAAAACGGATTTCGGGCTCTGAAACCAAACGTCTTGAGATTTGGTTCGTGGATCGTTTTTGCGCTTCTTGCGCCTTTTTGCGGCCAACCAGAATCCAATTATCGCGGCCGGCTTGTCGAGCCAGCCCTGCCCCGGGATGTCAGCTCATTTCACTGCGGCCGCACGCTCATTTAAGAACCCCGCGAGCGGGTTGTCCTTGAGCGCCTTCAGGCCGGCGACGACACACTCGGCGTTGACGACCGCGCCGTCCCAACCGGTGTGTAGATGCTCTGTCGGCGACGGCACATAGAGCGCGTCGACCTTGGCCAGCCCCAGCGCCTCGTACCGGCGCGCGATCAGCTCGTAGAGATCGATGAAGGGCGCGTTGACCTCCTTGGCCACCTGCGCGGCCCACGCGGCATGGGTGGTGTTGTCGCGGACAAATTTACCGTCGGGCGTCCACGCCTTGCGCGGGGTCAGCGAACAGATGACGACCGTGGCGCCGGCGGCGCGCACCTCCTCGACGTAGCGTTTCAGGTACCAGCCGAACGTATGCAGCACGCCCGCGGTTTCGTCGCCGGTGCCCGGGAGGCTGGCGCGCGCGTTGTCGTTGGCACCGAACTGCAGCATCACGATGTCGCCCTTTTTAATCTCGGGCTTCAGCAGCTTCCAGTACCAGCCCTCGTAGAAGCTGCGGCTGCTCGTGCCGCCCCAGGCGCGGTTCACGACGTTGAGCTTCGTCGCGTCGAAGAACGCCACCAGCGGTGCGCCCCAGCCCCACTGGTTCAGGTTCGTGCCGTCGCCAAACGAACCGTTACGCACGGTCGAGTCGCCAATCAGCCACAGGCTCGGCAGCTTGGCGTCAGCCGGCAGCGCCGGCGCCGCCTTGCTGCCTTCCGGGATCGGCCCGGTGCCGATCTGCGTGTGGCGCGGGATGTCGCTGCTCTGCAGCTCAGCGGCGAAAACTGAAGACGACAGTGAGATGGCCGCGAAAAGGCACCCGAGGCGCAAAAAAGACATGGGGTTCATTTGGAGATTGTGAGGTAGAGTTGAGGCGGTGCCCCCGCCGCGATGTCGATCATCGATCCCGGCTGAGGCACCGCCTCGGCCCGACCGGCCGACCGCTGATTATTTGGGGTTCGCGACATATTTCCGATCCGCCGTCTCGAGCGCGCGGCCCTTCACAGAGAGCAACGAGGTAAACGGACTGTCCTTGAAGGCCCTCAGACCGGACACGATGGCCGAGGCCACAATGTCCGCCCCGGCGGGAAAGGTGTGATTGTGATCCTTGTAGTTCACCATGACCCCCACGCGGCCGGTCTGCTCGTAGCGATCAGCAAGGAGGTTGGTGAGGTCGAGCACAGGCAGGCCCAGACGCTGGCCGACATCCTTCGTCCACTGCGTGTAGCGACCGTTGCCCGTGCCGCGCTCGATCCGGTCGTCGGCGGGATCGTAGCCCTCCTGCTGCGTGACGATGGTGGCGTCGTTGAAGGTGGCGCGCGGATTGGTCCAGATGTTACGCGGCGTGACGGTCAGAAAGAAAACCCGAGCACCTTTCTCCCGGGCGTCGGTGGCCATCTTCGCCATGTACCAGCCGTAGGTGCGGTAGCCCGTGTTTGGATCGACCTCGTCGCCCAGTCCCGGCGGCGTGCGGAGACCGCCGTCATTGATTCCGAAGACCTCGAGCACGAAGTCACCCGCCTTGATCTGCGGCAGGACCTTGGGCCAGTCAGTCTCATAGTACGTGCGGCTGGAGGTGCCGGCGTGGGCGACGTTGTTGATCGTGACCTTGGCGGCGTCGAAATAGTCGGCGATCGGGGTCCCCCAGCCCATGATGGCTCCCGGGCTCTTTGCGGTCGAGTCGCCGCACACGAAGATCGCGGGCAGCGTCGCCGGGGGCGGAGCTTCGGCGGATCGGAGAATAGGAACGGCCAGCAGCAGCAGGGCAGCGCCAAGCCGGGAGATAGTCGCAGGGATTTTCATCAGGGGTGAGATGACCCGGTGAATCGCACCGAAGGGATTCCCCCAGAGAATAAAAAACGCGCGCCAGAGCAAGCGCGGGCCAAAAAAACCAGAGATCGGAGGCTCCGGCGCTCCGGGGTCACGTTGGCAGCGGGCTGCGTGGATTGACCAAAACCCGCTGCCTTCGCCGTTGACAGACTCCGCCGCCGATAAGGCAAAGTCCGCGCATGGCCGATGCTGATCTCCTGCCGGTTTTTCACGTTGTTGGATTCACCGGTCACCGGCAGCTCGCGGATGCCGCCGGCGTGGCCCGTGCGATTCACGGAGCCTTGGACGAACTGAAGGCCAACCCCAAAGTCGATTGGCTCGCCCTTTCCTCGCTGGCCGAGGGGTCCGACCTGATCTTTGCCCGGGCGGCACTTGATCTGAAGCTAGGCTGGGAAGCCCTGCTCCCACTGCCCCCCGCCGAATTTCGCCGCGACTTCGAGCCTGCCGGATGGGCCGTGGTCGAGGCGCTGCTGGGCGAAGCCGAGCAGGTGCGGGTGATCGGCGAGCGCGTTGACCGCAACGACGCCTATCTCGACTGCGGCACGGAAACCGTGAATCAGTGCGACCTGCTACTCGCCGTCTGGGACGGTAAACCAGCGCAGGGTCGGGGCGGTACGGCGGAGATTGTGGCCTACGCCCGCGAGATCGGCCGGCCGGTGATCCTGATCGACCCGGTCACCTGCGCCGTGCGCCGGGAACGATTCGACCGGCTGAAGGCCGAGGACCGTCATCTCGCCCACCTGAACCGGCTGCCTGCGGGGTCCGGCTCCGCGGAGCTGGCGGAAAACGACCCGGGACGGCGCGCCGTGCGCCATTTTCAAAACAAGGTCGACCAGGCGGCCACGGGCAGCGCCCCGCATTTCCGCCGCCTCACCACCCTCACCGTCGGACTTCACGTCCTCGCCACGGCCCTGGCGACGGCCACCCTCGCATTCGACCTTCATGCGGCTGTCCTGCCCTGGGGAAAACTTTCCTGCCTGGTCGGCGCGCTCGGCGTCGCCGTCGTGCTGCGCCGCCAGCACGAGCGCCACGACTGGGTGCGCTGTCGGCTGGCGGCGGAGATCTCGCGCAGTGCACTCGCCACGTGGGGTCTACCGCAGGCGGCGCGGCTGTTTGCACACATGGACTGGGCGGGGTTGGAGCCGCTGCGGCGCACGCTGGACATCCTGCATCGCCGCTCCGCCCGCGCCCGGCCGCAGGCTTTCGACGAGTTCAAGCAACAATATATCCGTGAGCGCATCGAGGGACAGCTCGCGTACTTCGCCCGCCACGAGCAGCGCGCCACGCCTTTGCTCGCCCGGTTGCGGGCGGGATTCACCTTCAGCTCCGGCCTCGCGATCGCCTGCACCGCCGCCTACGCGATCAACAGCGTGTTCACCACGTCGATCGCGCCGGTCTGGGTCGAGGAATGGATCTTTGGCTTCGGCCCGATCGTGCTGCCGGTGCTCGCGGCCGCGTGCATCTCACTGATCTCCGTCAACGACCTGCACCGGCGCGTCGCCCGCTATCGCGAACTGCGCATCCGGCTCGAGTCCGCCCGCAAAGAGGCGACCTTTGCGCAGACTTGGGGCAGCCTCGAGCGCGTCATCGCCAAGGCCGAACGCGCCCTGCTGCAGGAAGTGTTCGAATGGCACTCGGTGACGAGCTTCACGGAATCGCACTGAGGTGCGCAGACAGAGGATCGGAACGCCGACCATCCGATCATCCGTCCCTCCGCCTCCTGCCCCTCCGGTCCTCAGTGCCCAGGTAGGGCTGAGGCGGTGCATCAGCCGCGATCATGAATCTCAAGCCCGGCTGAAGCACCGCTCCAGCCCTACCCCGAGCAATCAGTGCGGCCGGCCCAGCGACCCAGCCCGACCCGGCTCACGCCAGCAACTTCTTCCAACGGGCGAACTGCCGGGTGACCTGCTGCGGGCCGGGCATGCCGGTGCCGGTGCGCTTGGAGAGTGCGGTGTGGAGGTCGAAAACCTTGGACCAGTCGGCGCCGAAGGCCGCGTGCACGGTCTGCACATCGACGTGCGTCAGCCGGTTGAGCGGCACCTGCTTTTTCTCGGCCAGGCGGACAACGGCGCCGACCGCGTGGTGGGCCTCGCGGAACGGCACGCCCTGGATCACGAGATAATCGGCGAGATCGGTGGCGAGCAGTGCCGGGTCGGCCACGGCGGCCGCGCAGGCGGCGCGCTTGACCTTCAGGCCCGCGACCGTGCCCGCGAGGACCTCGGCGCAAAGCGAGGCCTGATCGAAGCTGTCGAAGACCGCCGGCTTGTCCTCCTGCAGGTCGCGATTGTAGGTGAGCGGCAGGCCCTTCACCAGCGTGAGCAACGTATGCAGGTTGCCCTGCAGCCGGGCGGACTTGCCCCGGAGCAGCTCGCAGGCGTCGGGATTCTTCTTCTGCGGCATGAGCGACGAGCCGGTGCAGAACGCATCGGGCAGGTCCGCGAAGGCAAACTCACTGCTCATCCAGAGGATCAAGTCCTCGGCAATCCGGGAGAGGTGCACACCGAACAACGCGCAGGCGGAGGCGAACTCAATATGCACGTCGCGGTCGGCCACGGCATCCATCGAGTTCTGCGTGACCTGCGGGCGGCCGCTGGCATCGACGAAGCCGAGCAGCTTGGCCGTGTACTCGCGATCGATCGGGAGCGTGGTGCCGGCGATGGCACCGGAACCGAGGGGGCACCAGTTGGCCTGGGTGGCGACCGCGGACAACCGCTGCCGGTCGCGCTCGAGCATCTCGAGCCACGCAAAAAGATGATGCGCCAAGAACACGGGCTGGGCGCGCTGCAGGTGGGTGTAACCCGGAATCAGGACATCCCGGTTGGACTCGGCGACAGCGAGGAGGGCCCGCTGCGCGCCGAAGATCTTTTCGCCGAGGGCCGCGCAGGCGTACTTGAAGAACAGCCGCATGTCGGTCGCGATCTGGTCGTTCCGGCTGCGCGCCGTGTGCAGCCGTGCGGCCGCCGGCACGCGCTTGGTCAGCGCTTGTTCGATGTTCATGTGCACGTCCTCGAGGGCCGTGCTCCAGGTGAACTTGCCCGCCTTGATTTCGGCGAGGATGGCGTCGAGCCCCCGGTGGATCGCGTCGCGCTCCTTGGTGGTGATGAGCCTGACCTTGGCCAACATCGCCGCGTGGGCCTTGCTGCCCGCGATGTCGAACGGCGCGAGGCGGCGGTCGAACGAGACGGACTCGCTGAAACGCAGCATCAGGTCGGCGGGCGAAGCGGAAAACCGCCCACCCCAGGTCGCTTGGGCTTTCTTGGCCATGGGTCGGGAGCACACGCCGGGGCGACACCCCGCGCAACGCGAAAAGAGATCGATCCCGGACATTTGGCCCGCAGAGACACCGAGGACATAGAGAATCTGAATGCCCGGACACATGCTTCCGTCAGCCCTCTGTGCTCTCTGTGTCTCTCCAGGGGTCATCGTAAACCGGCTTGAGCGGGCCAGCCCCTCCCCCACATTCGGTCCATGCTGCCCCGCTTTCTCCCGCTGCTTGCGCTTGGCCTGATGGCCGCCACGGGACTGTCGGCGGCCGAGCCGGCGGCCGCGACGTATGAGGCCGTCACGATCCCGACGGTGAAGACCTCGATCTACATCGGCAGCGTGACTCTTTCGGCGCCGGCGTTTGCCCGCACGGGGAACGTCTATGCCTCCACCTACACGGCCAAGGTCTTCCCGTTTTTCTTTGGGAGCGAAAAGGGCCGCATCTCGATCACGATCACCGATGACGACCTCGCCAAATTGGCAAAGGGCGAAGTCGTGGAGTTCAAGGGTGAGGGCTGGAACGAGGACGGCGAGCTGCGCCGCGTCGAGGGCAAGGCCACGCCGGATGACGCCGCGAGCGGCAAGCTCAAGGTCCGGATCCTCGTGTCACACCGGATCGAGCTGATCTTCAATACGACGTACCAATTCGGAAAGTAGGACGCACAAACCGGTTTTCGCCACCGAGGCACAGAGCGCACAGAGGTCGGATGGATTGGTGAAGCCAAAAACGACGAGGCTTGAGCTCTGTGCCTCTGTGGCCAACCCAGGCTTGGGTTTTCAACTCAGAACCCTGAACTCAAAACCCTGAACCGTGGGCGGCGATCAGCCCGCCCACTTGATCGTCACCGGCACCTCGATCGAGGGGTGCAAACTTTCGTGCACCGGGCAGGTCTTGATCACCCCGTCGAGCAGCGCCGCGAGCTCGGGCGTCTTTTTCACCGGCAGGGAGAAACTCAGCGGGAGGCGGATGATGCGGCGCGGCAGGTCGACCGACATCTCCTTCGTCACTTCCCAGCGGATCCCGCGCAGCTCCACGCCCTGCTTGCGGGCCGCGTTGGCCAGCGTGGTGGCGATGCAGGTGGCGAGCGCGGTGGCCATGAGGTCGGTGGGCGAAAACGCGTCACCCGTGCCGCCGACGTCCACCGGCGCGCTCGTGAACAGCACGCTGCCGGACGGACCATGCACAGCCCGGCAGTGGAGATTGCCCTGATATTCACCGGAGATCTTGACCATGGCTCGGATCGTCGGAGATCTGCCCTGACAGACAAGCCGGATGTGTCGGTCGGCAGAAGAGAGGGAGGCAAGAAGAGGGGGCGCGTGGGTGACCGATCTCGCCCGCTCTCCCACTCGCCTTGTCATCCCCTCGGCTCGCCAGGCGATCTTCGGCCGAATCGCCACCGCAGAGTTGCCGGCCGCCCCGGACCACATACGCTCCGTCCATGAGCCACCCCATCGACGCCGGCCGCACCTGGGACCTGAGCGGGTATTTCCCGAGCTTCGACGGGCCCGAGTACAAAAGCTTCAAGGAGACGCTGCGCGGGGATGTCGCTCGCCACCTGAAGCACGCGGCCCTGCTGGCGCCGCTCTCCGAGGAAAATACGCCGGCTTGGCGCGACGAAATCGTCGCCTACGAGGACTGCGCCACGCGGCTCGGCCACCTCGGCTCCTTCGTGGGCTGCCTCGGTGCCGCCGACGCCGCGGCCGAAGCCTACCAGACCGAGGACGCGGCCCTTTCCCTGCTGGGGGCCGAGCTGGAGAAGCTGCGCAGTGAACTGCTCCGCGCCGTGAACCACACGAGCGATCGCGCGTTCGCACTCCTGCTCGGGGAACCCGCGCTGCAGGGCGCGGACTTCTTCGCCGACCGCCTGCGCCAGGAAGCGGGCCGGCGGATGTCCACGCCGGAGGAAACCCTCGCCGCCGACCTGAATGTCGACGGCATCCACGCTTGGGGTCGGCTCTACGAGACGCTCACGGGCAAGATGACCTTCGTCATGGATTGGCCCGATGGGCGTCGCGAGACGCTGCCCATGAGCCAGCGGCGGGCCCTGACCGCCCACACCGATCGCCGCGTGCGCCGGGCGGCCCATGAGAATGGCAACGTCGTCTGGGCCGCGCACGAGGACACTCTTGCCGCCGCCCTGAACAGCATCTCCGGCACCCGCCTCAGCCTGAACCGCCACCGGCGCATCGGGCACTTCCTCGAACCCTCGATGTTCGACGCCGCGATCTCGCGCGCCACCGTGGACGCGATGCACGCGGCCGTGCACGCCACGACCGCGCTCCCCCGGCGGGCGCTGAAACTCATGGGCCGCCTCCAAGGCACACCGGGTGTGGCTTGGTTCGACCAGGAGGCGCCGATGCACCTGCCGCCCCAGCCCCCCGTGCCGTGGGAGAAAGCCTGCGGCCTCGTGGCCAAGGCGTTCTCCGAGCAGTACCCGGCCCTCGGCGACTATTTCGAGGACATGCTCCGCAAGCGATGGATCGAGTCCGAGAAGCGCCCGAACAAGCGCCCCGGCGCGTTCTGCACCGGCTCCGAGTTGAACCGCGAGCAGCGCGTCTACCTGACGCATGCCGACACGATGCATGACGTCATCACCCTCGCGCACGAGGTGGGCCATGCGTTCCACTCGCATACGCTGCGCACCGAACGGCCGGTGGCGACGTGGTACCCGATGACCCTGGCCGAGACCGCGTCGAACTTCGGCGAAATGCTGCTGATCCACGGCCTGCTGCGCGAAACCGGACTAAGCCCGGCCCAGCGGGCGTTCCTGCTCGATTGCGAGGTGAGCCGGGCGCCCGGGTACCTGCTCAACATCACCGCGCGCTTCGAGTTCGAGAAACACTTCTACGAGGAGCGGGCGGCCGGCACGGTGCCCGTGAGCCGCCTGAAGGAATTGATGACGCAGGCGCAACGTCACGTGTTCGGCGACGCGCTCGAGTCCGGCGGCGAGGATCCGTACTTCTGGGCGTCGAAGGGGCACTTCTTCATCTCCGGGATTTCGTTCTACAATTATCCCTACCTCTTCGGGTACCTGCTCAGCCACGCGCTCTTCGCGCAGTACCGCCGCGAGGGCCCGGACTTCCTGCCGCGCTACGAGGCTTTCCTGCGCCGCACCGGCAGCGCGACCTGCGAAGTGGCCGTGAAGGAGACGCTGGGCCGCGACATCACCCAGCCCGAGTTTTGGGCCGAGGCCGTGCACGCGATGGAGCACCCGCTGAAGCAGCTCGAGGCCCTCGTGCCGGAACTGACGATGAAGCCCTAGCTCCGGATGCGCGCATCCACCTCGATCTCGAACAGGAGATCGTGGCGGCAAATCTCGCAGAGCAGCGAGACCACCGGCAGATCGTCCCAGCCGTGGTCGTGGGTCCACTCCTCGAAATGGGAACGGAAGCGGGGACGCTGGAAGTACGCGGTGGCGCGCGTCACATCCCGCCAAGTCATCCCGCGCGAATCGAGGATGGCCGCTACCACGTCCATCGACAGGTCAATCTGGCGCCGGGGGTCGCCCACCCAAGCGGTCCGGCCGTCCGGATGGATGCTCGCGGTGCCCGACACGAGCAGGCGGCGCCAGCCGGCCGATTCCATCTCCATTGCTCGGCTGAACGAGCTGCCGTAGACCGGCGCCGGGCATTGCAACGGCGAGGCGATTTCCCGCGCATGAGCGGCGCCCGTGAGCGGCTGCATCGCCCAGGCGGCCACGGTGAGCGCCGCGCCGCCGGATTGGCGCGTACCAATACCCGTGCTCGCAGGGAGCGAGCCGGTGCGGAATTTCACGCCGTCGTAGCACGATGTACGCACAAGGTTGAAGTCCCCATACCAATCGAGAATGCGTTCGTTGTAGAACCAGGTGCGCACCACATCGCCCAGCGCGAAGCCGGCGCTCTCGAGCGCCGCGGCGAGGCGGTCAAACGTCTGCCGGGCCTGCGCCGGTGCGGTCACCGAGGCGTCGGCCGGCCCGAGCCCGCCCAGCAGGCAGAAGCGGGCGGCGCCGTCGTCGTACACGGAACCGACGACCATGTCACCGAGCCGCACCCGGGACACGGGACGACCACTCACGGCAAACGCCTGCATCCCCGGCAGGGGTCGTCCCTCGCAGTCGTCAGCATCCACCCAGGTCACCGGCCAGTCCGTTTTCCCCAGTATCACCCGCATCACCCGCTTGATCTGCGGTTGCAGCGCCACCGGTGCATAGATCATGAGTCCGAGCAATTCCGCCTGCCGGACGGCGAGTTCATCAGCCAGTCGGCCCCAGGCCGCCGCCAGCGGCTCGCCCGGCCGCACCTGCCCGGTCAGAATGAATTCCGGGGCGGCAGCCGGCAACGCGAGGATCAAGGATCCCGCAGGTGCGGCAAGTACGCTCGCACCGCCCGGGTTCGCGGAAGCGAGTCGTGAACTCTGATCGGTGAAGGTTGTCGTTTCCATTGTTCTTGGGAACGGGTGGAGCGTAACCACGGGACGACGCGCCCGAAGATCCATTGCAGCGCACTTCTTGCCCGCGCATTAGGGGCCGTGCGGTCGCCCGGCGCATAAGCGACCCTGCAATCGCGTCCCCAGGCGACGCGAGCGACAGGCCACGGTCGCCAAAGCCGGGAGGCCGGACGAGAATTGGTCCATCATGTTGTGGACCGGCATCACTTCCCGCTTGGGTGTGTTTCTTGGTTGTGCGCTGTGCGCCCCGCTCGCCGCCGCCGCGCCGCCCGAGTCGAATCCGTTCGAGCGATCCGCCGCACCGCAACCGCGGAACGCTCTCGACGAGGCCGTCTTCCTCCGGCTCCACACCCTCGAGATCGAGCCGGCGCACGCGTGCTCGGACGCGGTGTTCGTCCGGCGCGTTTTCCTCGATGTGATCGGCACGCTGCCGACCGCGATGGAGACCAAGCAGTTCCTGCAGGACCCGGCCCCGGGCAAACGCGCGGCGTTGATCGACGTCCTCCTCGCGCGGTCCGAATACGCCGACTATTGGGCGGTGAAGTGGAGCGACCTGCTGCGCGTCAAGGCGGAGTTCCCGGTTAATCTCTGGCCGGAGGCCGCCCAAGCGTACCACCGCTGGATCCACACCGCCCTGCGCGACAACCTGCCCTTTGACCGGTTTGCCCGGGAGCTCCTCACGGCCAACGGCAGCAACTTCCGCGTCGGTCCAGTCAACTTCTACCGCGCCCTCCAGAACCGGGAACCCGCGACGATCGCGCGCACCGTTGCCCTGACTTTTATGGGCGTCCGCGCGGAGCAGTGGCCCCCGGAGCAGCTCGCCGGCCTAGCCGGGTTCTTCACCGCGCTCACATACAAGACGACGGGCGATTGGAAGGAGGAAATCGTGTTCTTCGATCCGGACAAACTCGCGCCGGCGCCGGGCGGAACCGCCGGTGGGCCGCCCGCTCTCCCGCCCGCGGGGTTTCCGGACGGCACACCCGTCCCGGCTTTTGGCGAACGCGATCCGCGCACGGTCTTCGCCGACTGGCTCGTGCGGCCCGACAACCCCTGGTTCGCCCGCGCGCTGGCCAACCGGGTCTGGTCATGGCTGCTCGGCCGCGGGGTGGTCGAGGAGCCCGACGACTTCCGGCCGGATAATCCACCCGCAAATCCCGCGCTGCTCGCGGTGCTGGAACACGAACTGGTGGCCGCGCACTACGACGTGAAGCAGCTCATGCGGCTGATCCTGAATTCGGAAACCTACCAGCTCTCGTCGATCGCGCGCAGCGACCGGCCTGAGGCCGCCGCGAACTTCGCCGCCTATCCGCTGCGGCGGCTCGACGCGGAGGTACTCATCGATGCGATCGGGGCAATCACCGGCACAACCGAGAAATACTCGAGCGCCATTCCCGAGCCATTCACCTATGTGCCGGAGGACCAGCGGGCGATCGCGCTGTCGGACGGCAGCATCACGAGCACGTTCCTGGAAATGTTCGGCCGGCCGGCCCGCGACACGGGCTTGGAATCCGAACGCAACAACCGCATCACCGCCACGCAACGGCTCCAGCTGCTCAACTCCACGCAGATCCAGCGCAAACTTGAGCAGGGCCCGAAGCTCCAAGCCTTGTTCGGCACGCGCGGCGGCCCGCGTCAAGTCGCGACCGAACTCTACTACACCATCCTCGCGCG
>CAIYFD010000239.1 GCA_903925425.1 uncultured Opitutia bacterium
TGCAGCGTTACTAAAAACGACTTCCAAGCGTCGTGGATGGAAACCGAGGTCGTCTCGGCGGACCCGACCTACCGTACCAACTACGGCAAGATCCACTATCTGCAGTACCTCGTGCGCGACCACCCGCTGGTCATGCGCCCCGGCCACACCTACCGTCTCGCGGTGGAGTTCGAGCCGGATGTCACCGCCATCGAGGGCTGAAGCTGGCTTTGCCAGCTTCAGTCTGGTTTTGGGTTCTGAGTTTTGGGTTTTGGGTGACGGAGCCACCAATCACAGTTTGAGTTTTGGATTGGCTCTGCTGACGGTCGGCCATGGCCAAAATTGAGCGGTTGGAGGACATTCAAGCGTGGCAGACGGCGCGCGAGTTGAGAAAGACCGTCTATCGACTTACCAAGACCAAGCCTTTTGCCTCCGATTTCGCGCCGGTTGACCAGATCCGCCGCGCGGCAATCTCCGTCGGTTCGAATATCGCCGAGGGATTTGAGCGCGGAGGCAACCGCGAGTTCATTCAGTTTCTCTCCCATGCCAAAGGCTCCGCCGGTGAAATCAAAGATCAGCTCTATTGTGCACTCGACGAGGCCTACGTCACTCAGGCTCAATTCGATCAAACCTACCAATTGGCCGAGGGCGTTTCTCGCCTGATCGGCGGTTTCATGACTTACCTCCGCAAAACCGAAATCACCGGCCACAAGTTCGATCACGGCACGCCGCCTGCGAACCCAAAACTCAAAACCCAAAACTTAAAACCATAGGCCGATGCTCTCCCGCAGAATCATTCCGTGTTTGGACGTCACCGCCGGGCGCGTCGTCAAGGGGGTGCGCTTCCAGGAACTGCGCGACGCCGGTGATCCGGTCCAGTGCGCCAAGGCCTACGATGCCCAGGGGGCCGACGAGCTCGTTTTTCTCGATATCACGGCCTCCAGCGACGGCCGGAAGATCATGCACGACGTCGTCTCCGCCACTGCCGAGCAGTGCTTCATGCCGCTCACCGTCGGCGGCGGGCTGCGCTCGGTCGGCGACATCGAGGCGATGCTCAAGGCCGGCGCCGACAAGGTTTCCCTCAACACCGCCGCGATCACGAACCCCGAGCTGATCCGGGCCGCCGCGGACCGCTTCGGCGCGCAGTGCATCGTCCTCGCGATCGACGCCAAGCGTGAACCCGACGGCAAATCCTGGCGCGTCTACACGCACGGCGGGCGCAACCCGACCGAGCTCAACGCCGTCGACTGGGCCCGCCGCGCCGTCGAACTCGGCGCCGGTGAGATTTTGCTGACCAGCATGGACGCCGACGGCACCCAAGCTGGCTACGATTGCGCCCTGACCCGCGCCGTGAGCGACGCCGTGCCGGTGCCCGTGATCGCCAGCGGCGGGGCCGGCACGCTGCCGCATTTCGCCGACGTCCTGGAGGAGGGCCGCGCCAGCGCCGTGCTCGCAGCCAGCCTCTTCCACTTTGGCACGTTCACCATTCCTCAGGTGAAGGACTACCTGGCCGGCCACGGCGTCCCCGTCCGCCGCTAGTGCGGCCCGGCATTGCAGCGGCATGCGCGTCCCTCCACGCTCCGACCGCCTGAAGCCCTCCCGTCGCAACCTCTGGATCGGCGCGGCGTTGTTTGCCGCCACCCTGCTCGCTTATTTGCCGGCGCTGCGGGCGGGCTTTGTTTGGGACGACGACGGCTTCGTGACCAAGCCCGAACTGCGCTCCCTCGCCGGGCTCGCCCGCATCTGGACCGACCTTGCTTCCACCGAGCAGTGGTACCCGCTGCTCCACAGTTTTTTCTGGCTGCAGCACCGCCTGTGGGGCGATGCCCCGCTGCCCTATCATTTCGTCAACATCCTCCTGCACGCACTCGCGGCGTGCCTGCTTGGCCGCGTGTTGCTCCGGCTCGCCATTCCCGGTGCGTGGCTCGCCGCCGGGATCTATGCCCTGCATCCCGTTTACGCCGAATCAGTGGCGTGGGTCACCGAGCAGAAGAACACCCTCTCACTCGTCTTTTACCTCGCCGCGGCGCTGGTATATCTCGAGATGGATCGCGGTAGGGCTGAGGCGGTGCCTCAGCCGCGATCGAAACCGAGCATCGCGGCTGACGCACCGCGTCAGCCCTACCCGCAGAAATCAAGCGCGGCCGCCTCGTCGTGCCAGCCGTACGTTTGGTACCGCAGCGGTTCCTACTGGCTGGCCACGATGTTCTTCCTTTGCTCGATCCTCGCAAAATCGGTTACAGCCACCCTGCCGGCTGCGCTGCTGGTCGTGGCCTGGTGGCAGCGGGGTCGCCTGACCCGCGCCGACTGGTTCCCGATGATCCCTTGGCTTGGGCTCGGGGCCGTCATCGGCCTCGTCACCGCCTGGGTGGAATACCACTACATGGGTGCGCACGGCTCGGCCTTCGGACTCTCGCTGGTCGAGCGCGGCCTGCTCGCGGGGCGGATCCTGTGGTTTTATCCGACGAAGCTGCTCTGGCCTGACCTGATCTTCATCTACGAGCACTGGAAAATCGACGCCACGGTCTGGTGGCAATGGCTGTACCCGATCGCCGCCCTCGGACTCGTGGCATGGCTCTGGAAACTCCGGACACGCACCCGTGGTCCGCTTGCCGCCTGCCTGTATTATGCCGGCTCGCTGGTTCCCACGCTCGGTTTCTTCAACGTGTACGCGTTCAAGTTCTCATACGTCGCCGACCACTGGCAGTACCTGCCCAGCATCGGGCTCGTCGTGCTCGCCGCCGCGGGGATCGCCACCTGGGGCGCCCGTTTCCCCGCGGCCCTGCGGACCGGTTCCGCGGTTTTGCTCGTGCTCCTCGCCGCGCTGACCTGGCACCAGGCCCTCGGCTACCGCGACATGGAAACCTTCTACCGCACGATCCTCGCCAAGAACAACGACTGCTCCCTCGCGCACAACAATCTCGGGCTCCTCCTCCGCGAGGACGGCAGGCTCGACGAGGCCGCCGGGCACTTCCGCGAGATGCTCCGCCTCGACCCGCAGGACGCCGACGCCATCGGCAAACTGGCCGTGACCTACTCGCGTCTCAACCGGCCCGCCGAAGCCGTGCAGCAGTACGAGGCCGCGCAGCGGCTCAAGCCCGGTGAGGCCGGGCTTGAAAACGACCTCGGGGCCGCGCTCGTGACCGCGGGCCGCCGGGACGAGGCCGTCGCTCACTTCGAGCGCGCACTCCAGCTCCAGCCCGATTTTGCCGACGCCAGCTACAACTACGGCAGCCTGCTCATCAGCGTCGGCCGGCCCGCGGAGGCCGTCGAACGGTTCCGCAGCAGCCTGAGGTTGCAGCCGGACAACGCCAAGGCGGAGCACAACCTCGGCGCCGCCTACCTGACGCTCGGGCGCCTGGACGACGCTGTGGCACGCTTCACGGCGGCGCTCCGCCTGCGGCCGGACTACTTCGAGGCCCACTACAACCTGGCGTCCACCCTCGGAAATCAGGGGAAACTGGACGAAGCGATCCAACACCTCCAGGAAGCCGTGCGGCTCCAGCCCCGGCATGCCGGCGCGCGTCTCGCCCTAGCGGGGTTGCTGGCCAAGGCCGGGCGAAATGGAGAAGCGGTGATCCAACGCGATGCCGCGGCCGCCTTGTCGCGGCGCTGAACCGCTCCCGCCTAAAGATTCTGAAACCCTCCGATCCCCTTCATTCCGGCCCAATCCTGTTCTTCGACGGCGAGTGCGGCCTGTGCCAGCACCTGGTCCATCGCCTGCTGGCGCTCGATCGGCGCGGCGGGCTCCGCTTCGCGCCGTTGCAGGGTCCGACTGCCCAAACGTGGCTGCGCGAGCGCGGACAGCCGACCGCGGACTTCCAGTCGCTGATCTTCCTCCCGGACGGCCTGAGGGGAACGTGCACCGATCTCCGCAAGACCGAGGGGGTCATCGCGGCCCTGCACGCCATCGGCCACCCGCGCTTGGCCCGCTGCGTCCAGCTGGTTCCCCGCAAGCTGCGCGACCTCGGCTACCGCCTCGTGGCCCGAACGCGACGCCGGATCTTCGGCGCGTGGAAAATGGGCCGGCCGCTGCCGCGCGCGTGGGCGGAGCGGGTTCTCGACTGAAACCAGATCCCGGTGCAGACTGGCAGCGGAATCCGGGCAACGCGCGGCAGCGTCAACCGGCCCGGACCACTATGAGACACCAAGAAAATCACCGCACCCACCGCATCGGCTGGCTGCGCGCCGCCGTTCTGGGCGCCAACGATGGCATTGTCTCCACCGCCAGCCTGATCGTGGGCGTGGCCGCGGCGAACGCGGGTCGCGGCAGCATCCTCGTTGCCGGAGCCGCCGGTTTGGTGGCCGGGGCCATGTCGATGGCGGCGGGCGAATATGTTTCCGTCAGTTCCCAGTCCGACACCGAGCAGGCCGACCTGGACCGGGAACGCCATGAACTCGCGACCGACAGCGCCAACGAGCATGCCGAGCTGGCCGCCATCTACGTCACGCGCGGAATTGATCCCGCCTTGGCGCGGCAGGTCGCCGAGCAACTGATGGCCCACGACGCCTTGGGCGCCCACGCCCGGGACGAGCTGGGCATCTCCGAGACCGTCGCCGCGCGACCGATGCAGGCGGCCCTGGCCTCCGCGGCCACCTTCTCGGCGGGTGCCGCCCTGCCGCTGCTGCTCGTTACCCTAGTACCTCTCAGCGCGCTCGTCTGGACGGTTTCCGGCAGTTCGCTGCTTTTTCTCGCCTTCTTGGGCGCCCTGGCCGCCCGCACCGGCGGGTCGCCGATGTGGCCCTCGGTCGCCCGGGTGACGTTTTGGGGCGCCTTGGCCATGGCGCTGACCGCCGGCGTGGGTGCGTTGTTCGGAGTGTCGGTCTGACGTCGGAATCGAAACGGGTGGAAAGCTGATCCTCGCCGACGCCATTGGCCGGACCCCGCCATCCGTTAAGTTTGTCGTCTCGGGGTTAGCCAAATCGACGCCCGGGTGGCGCTTCTCTCCACCGAATGTGCTCCGACTGCTCGTCTGCGCCCTTCCGCATCTAGCCTCCTACTCCGTCGGCTTCGCAAAAATCGCCAGGCTGTCTGCGACCGCGCGGCCGGAGGGATTGTCGGAGGAGACGTTGACCCACTCGGCGGTCTTCGACTGCGGGTTCTCCATCGCGAGCGAACTGGAGCCACCGCCATCGAGGTTCAGCCCGTCAACCACTGCGTAGTCCTTGATCAGCAGGTCGGCGACCTCGCCCACCGTCATGCCCTGGCTTCCGCCCGCGCGGTCGACCACGAGGATCACGAGGGTCTTGCCCTCACGGGTGAGTCCGATGGCGCTGCGGGCATTCACCGCTTCGTACCACGATTTGGTGTTGTCGTAATTATTCGGACCACCCGGTGTGAGCAGGCCCTCCGGATGGGTGGCATCGGCATAAACCGGAATCGTCTTCTCTCCCTTGGTCACGATCTGGGCCGATCCGGACACGGCATTCCCGATTGTCACCGCCTCCCGGACCTTTTTTCGCTCCGGGTCGGCCGGATCCGGGTGTACCCACGTCGCCCGGTTGGACGGATCGAGATTCAAAGCCGGCACATTTTGCACCAGCGCGTAGGACTGCACCGGATCCTCGAACGGGGCGAAGGCCTTCCCGCCCGAGGCGGCGAAACCCACCACCGACGCGTCGAGCTGCTGCGACGGAAAGGGCACAAAATAATGTCCGTTCACCGCCAGCTGCGCCTTCTCCTGCTTGAGGAACTCCAGCGTCGTCTGGCGCACCGTGTCGAGCGAGCCGGCCGGTGGCGTCAACTTGAAGGAAAGTCCCGGCGCCGTGAGATCGATCTGCACGACGTGGATCGTCACCGGTCGCGGCGTCGTCTCGGTCCGCTTGATCAGCGTCACGCCGACAAAGGGCTGGGTGATCTCGGTCGCCCCGAAGAGCCCGACGGTACCGATCCAGCCCAGCAGGCAGAGAGCAACCAACGACCGAAGCGGCTTCCACGAAACACCGGGGGGCATGGCGGGGTTATGTTTTGCGCGAACATCACCCGCAAACCGAATCCGGAAATTCAGAAAGGCAGGTTTTTGCCACCGAGGCGCAGAGCGCACAGAGCCCAAGCCTCGTTGTTTCGGTTTTCGAACCCTCAGATCATCCGGAATTCAGGGTCCGGATGCCAAAGCATTCCCCTCTGTGAGCTCTGTGCCTCGGTGGCAAAACCAGCGTGGAATGATCGTGGCCGGTCGTCCACCGCCGCCAAGCCTAGGGCGGAGAAGTCGACCCAGCCCTACCACACGAGGGCCAGGCACGTGATGCCACCATCGGCTGCGCCGAATTCTGACATTGGTGTGCTCAGCACCTTGAAGCCGCGCGCCTGCAGCGACGCGGTCGTCCGGGGATGCCCCTCGGGCAGGATCACAAAATCGCCGGTGCCGAGCGCGTCGGCCGCGTGCGCCTCCTCGGGCGGCACCACAATCACGTCGTAGCCGGCGAATTCCGGATGCCCGGCATAATCCGCCAGCGCCAGCAGGGTGTTGTGCCCCACGTAGGTCACCGCCGACAGGAGGTGCAGGTATTTCGTCACCGGCGTGCCCGAGACTTTCACACCCGCCGGCGCCAGCTGTTGCGCCAGTTGACGGATGCCCTCGGCGTTGGTCCGCGCTGATTCACCCACCAGCAGGCGGTCCGGCAGCAGCAGGATGTCGCCGCCTTCCAGCGTGCCCGGAGCCGTGATCACCGTCGTCGGGAAGCGCGCACGCAACCAATCCGACACCAGCACCGGTTCTCCGGCCCGCGCCGCCGCGCCCATGCGACAAACCACCGCCCGTCCGGCCACGATCAACGCCGGGTCCTGCATGAAACAGCTGTCGGGCAGTTCCTCGGCCACCGGGAGCGCCTCGACTTGAAACCCCGCGGCGCGGAGCACGGCGCAATAGTCCGCATGTTGGACCCGCGCCTTGGCCGCGTCGATGCGGGCCCCCGTGCTGCTGATGGCGAGGGAGAAGCTGTCGCCCGGCGGACGAACCAGGGCGTGGGTGTAGGTGTTCGCGCCGCGTTTCATGACGCTATCACTCGCCCGGTCTTGTTCTCGTGCTCTGCCGGAGAAACACCACGAGTACAGCCGCCCCGATCATGTCCACAGTCCCGAGCGCCAGCCGCGCCGCGAGCGGCAGGCGCTCCAGGAAGAGAATGACCGCAAGCCCGCCGAAGAAGAGCACGGCGGACATCACGATGAGGATATTCTTTTGCCGGCGAGTCAGCGGCGCAACGATGGGTTCGGGAGGAGTTTCAGGCATGTTCATCGGAAATGATTATTGGCCGCCAAAAGGCGCAGGAGACGCAAAAACGGAGCTTCGGAATTTCACCGCCATAAGTCGGGTATTTTTTGCGCTCTCTGCGCCTTTTCGCGGTCATCGTTCATGGTTTGAAGCCTTTCAGCTCCGCGCGAGCGGCAGCATGATCCGCATGGTGGTGCCGGTCGGGCCGGTGGCCACCAGCTGGATGTCGCCATAGTGGCTGAGGAGAATTCGCTTGGCGATCGCCAGGCCCAGCCCGGTGCCGTCGGGCCGGCCGGACAGGAATGAATCAAACACCCGCTCGCGGATGCTCTCCGGGATACCCGTGCCGGTGTCGATGATGTCGACGATCACCATGGTCACCCCGTTGCGTTCCTCAGTTGCGAGCGCGACGGTGATCGCCCCGCCCTCCGGCATCGCCTGCGTCGCATTGATGATCAGGTTCAGCAGGACCTGTTGGATCTGGCCCTTGTGCACGTCGATCAGCAGCGGCCGCTCCGGCGCCGCGTAGTGCACCTGGATCTTGCCCTGCGCCAGCTTGAGCCGCACGAGCAGGAGCGTGTCATCGACAATCTCGGCCAGATTCCAGCGGGAATGCAGGCTGGACGAGCCCTTGGCGAAGCTCAGCACGCGTGTGACGATCGCTTCGAGCTGGTCGAGTTTTTCGCCGATCAGGCGGACATCGGTGCGGCGCGGATCGCCCTCGGGAAAATCGAGGTTCAGATAGCCGTACAGCAGCTTGATGACGGTGAGTGGATTCCGGATCTCGTGCGCGATCTCGGCGGCGAGCAGGCCGAGCGTCGTCAACTGCTCGTTCTTGCGGAGCGATTCCTCGCTGCGAAAAACGCGGGCATAGAGGCGGGAGTTTTGGAGCGCGACCGCGGCCAGGCTCGCGAGCGCCGCGGTCAGGCGCTTCTCGTCGTTGTTGAACCGGTGCACCCGGTCGGTGAAGACCGCGAGCACGCCGATCACGTCCTTGGACTCCAGCATCGGCACGACGAGGACCGACTGCAGCACCGGGTCGCGGGGAAGATCCACCAGGTCCTTAAACTCCGGGGCATGGATGTGGGAATGCTCCACGGCCTTGCGCGTCCGGATCACCACCGCCGCGAGGCAGGAATCGAGCGGCATCTCTTCCGTCGGCCATGCCGCCGGATTGTCCCCCGCCAAGGCCGCCACCCGCACGGTGCGCCGCGCCGGATCGAGCAGGTAAAGCGCGCAGGCCCGCGCCTGCATGATCTGCCGGGCGTCGCGGGTCACACTCTCAAACAGGTCGCGCGGCTCGAGCTTGGTCACGAGTGCCTGGCCGATGGAGACCAGCGACTCGAGCTGGCGGGCCTTGCTGTGCAGGTGCCGCAGTTGCCAGATCCGCTGGATGCCCGCAGTCGCCTCGTCGGTCAGCAGGATGAGCAGCGCCAGGTCCGACTCGCTGAAGCCGTTCACTTTGTCCGAATCCACGTTGATCACGCCCATGATCTGGCCGCCGGTCCCCGACATGGGCGCGGCCATTTCGGAGCGAACGCTGGAGCGCACGCGCACGTAGCGGGAGTCGGACGCGACGTCCTGGACGAGTTGCGGCTTCCCGTGGAACGCCACCCAGCCGGTGATACCCTGACCCGGCCGCAAATTGACCTCCGAATAGTCCTCCGGCAACCCCACCTGCACCTCGATCACCAGCCGGCCCGAGTCCGGATCGACCAGCGCAATGGAGCCGGATCCGGCGCCAAAGATCTCGGCAATGACCGCCAGAATGGCCTTCAGCGCCTCGTGTGGATCCTCGGCCCGGCCCACGAGTGCGCTGATGCGATAGAGCGCCGGATAGGCCCGGGCGTCCGCCAATGCGTCCATGCGCGGGAGTCACCCAAGTCGGGCTGCACTGCGCAAGGCAATCCCGTGCGACCGCGATCCCCTCAAACCGATTTTTGCCACAGAGGCACAGAGCGCACAGAGGACGGATGATTGGAGTTCCGATCACCCAAACTAAAACAACGAGGCTTGGGCTCTGTGCTCTCTGTGCCTCTGTGGCAAAACATCCGGAAGAAATCGCGGCGGGCCGCACCCGTCCCGCCCTCCCTCAAAACTCCAGCGTCAGCCCTACCGGGCGATGGTCGCTGCCGTCCGCCACGCCGGCACCGTCGAAGATTCGGGCCCGGCCACCCACAATCGCACCCTTGAGCGCCGCGGAAACCAGCAGGTGGTCAAAACTTGAGTAA
>CAIYFD010000240.1 GCA_903925425.1 uncultured Opitutia bacterium
GGAGGTGATTTCGAAGGAAAAAAGCCCGACAAAATGCTCGCCGATCAGCTCGGAGTCACCGGTCTGCCAGAGCGAGCGCGCGGTGGTGTTGGCCGTGATGACGTGTCCGTTGGCCGCAACAAAAAGCACTGCCGGGCCAGCTTGGCTGTTCTGGCGGGCAGTGGTGTTGGGGGACGGGCGGTCGCTCACGGTTTGGAACCAGTAAGCCAGTATTGCACCTTTTTGGCAAGAAACTCGATGTAGGGGGGCTGGTCGTTCAGGCAGGGAATTTGGACGAATGATTCGCCGCCGTCACCCTGAAAGATTTCCTTACCCTCACCGGCGATTTCCTCGATCGTCTCGAGGCAGTCGGCGACAAAGGCCGGGCAGATGACGAGCAGGCGCTTTTTGCCGGACTTGGGCAGCTCGACGAGGACCTTGTCCGTGTAAGGAGTGAGCCAGGGCTCGCCGGCGAGGCGGGACTGGAAGGACACCGAGTGTTTGTCGGCGGCGATCCCGGCGCGGGCGACGAGAGCCCGGGTGGTGGCGAAGATCTGCGCGCGATAACAGAGGCCCTGGACCGGCGAGCACGTGCTGCAGCAGTCCGGAACGGTCAGGCAGTGCGCGTGAGACGTGTCGGCCTTCCGCATGTGGCGCTCAGGCACACCATGGTAGCTGAAAAGCAGGAAATCGTGCGGCTGCTGGAGGTAAGGCGCGGTGACGGCGTGAAGCGCCTCGATGTAATCGGCGTCCTGATAAAACGGCTGCACGCACTCGATCTTGAGCTTGGGGGCGAGGCGCCGGGCCTGCTCATACACTTCGACGACCA
This sequence comes from uncultured Opitutia bacterium, assembly GCA_903925425.1. Lineage (GTDB taxonomy): Bacteria > Verrucomicrobiota > Verrucomicrobiia > Opitutales > Opitutaceae > CAIYFD01. The sequence continues at coordinate 809 of CAIYFD010000240.1, forward strand.
CGGTTTCCCAAGAGGACATCGCGTAGTGCGGGTATTGTGGGAAAAGGAGGATCTCCTCGATGCCGTCCGCCACGATTTTTTCGATGACCGAGGCGATGGACGGATTGCCGTAGCGCATCGCGAGGTAAACCGGGGTGTTGGCACCGAGCTTGGCGGCCAGCTTGTCGCGGACGCTCTTGGAGGTGTTCACCAGCGGGGAGCCATCCTTGGTCCAAACCTGCTCATAGGCGTGGGCTGACTTGGGCGCGCGCAACGGGGTGATGATCACGTTGACCAGGAACCACGCGAGCCAGCGGGGCTTAACGTCGATCACGCGCTTGTCCCCGAGGAATTCGCGCAGGTAGCGCCGCACGTCGGGGACGGCGGTAGAATCAGGGGAACCGAGATTGACGAGCAGGACAGCGCGTTTGGACATGGATGGAGAAGGAGAGGGAAAGGAGGGAGAAAGTGGGAGGGGAAGTGGACGGGGAAGTCAACGCGTGCCCCATGGTACGCGGGTGGTTTTCAGCTGCCTGGGAAGGCTGCTGGAACGAACGACGGGGGTGCTATCCCCGGTAATCCAGCTCAGATTGGTTCACGAAATAGTTCAACGCGCCCTCCCGCAGCGGGTTTTTTCTTCTCAATCCCGCGGCGGGGGCCAACCGTAATCCCATCCATGAGCACCGCGCGCCAACCTGTCCTCCTTGTGATCCGTGATGGCTGGGGTTCCAGCCCCGACCGCAGCCAGGACAAAACCAATGCCGTCGTGCAGGCGAAGAAGCCCTGCGACGACGCTCTCCACGCGAAATACCCGCTGACGCTGGTGCGGGCCTCGGGCTTCGATGTCGGTCTGCCGGACGGCCAGATGGGCAATTCCGAGGTCGGCCACGAGAACATCGGCGCCGGCCGCATCGTGGACCAGGAACTCGTCCGACTGAACAAGCTCTTTTCGGAAAAGCAGCTGGCGCGGAATCCGGTGTGGCACGGCATCGTCGCCCGCCTCCAAGCCAATCCCGCGGCCAAACTGCACCTGATGGGCATCGTGTCCGACGGCGGGGTCCACGGCATGCTCGAGCATCTTTACGGCATCCTGCGCCAGGCGAAGGAGGACGGGCTGGTGGGCCGGATCTTCATCCACGGCTTCACCGACGGCCGTGACACGCCGCCCCAAAGCGGTCTGGAGTTTGTCCGGCAGGTGGAGGCGAACATCAAGCAGATCGGCGCCGGTCAGATCGCCACGATCTGCGGCCGCTTCTGGGCCATGGACCGCGACAACCGCTGGGAGCGCGTGCAGCAGGCGTATGACCTGCTCACCGGTCGCAAGATCGCGGCCACCGCGTCGAGCGCTGAGGCCGTGGTGTCCGGATATTATGCGCAACCGCTCAGCGTGACGCAGAAGGGCGACGAGTTTGTCACGCCCACGGCGATCGTCGGGTCCGACGGCCAGCCTCTGGCAAAGTTCGCCAACGGCGACGCTGTGCTGTTCTACAACTATCGCGGTGACCGTCCGCGGGAGTTGACCAAGGCCTTCGTGATCGACGACTTCAAGGGCTTCGACCGCGGTCCGAAGCTAGATCTCTACTACGCGACGATGACTGAATATGAGGCCGGCCTGCCGGTGCACGTCGTCTCGGGCAAGCCTGCGCCGTTGAAGCACATCCTCGGTGAGGTGGTCAGTGCGGCGGGCATCGCGCAGTTCCGCTGCGCGGAGACGGAGAAAAACCCGCATGTGACCTTCTTCTTTAACAACTATCGCAATGAGCCGTTCCCCGGCGAAGACCGGGGCTGTCCGGCCAGCCCGAAAGTGGCCACCTACGACCTGCAGCCGGAGATGTCCGCCGCGGAGGTTACCGCGGTGACGAAGGCTGCCATCCTGTCCGGCAAATACGGCCTGATCGTCGTCAACTATGCGAATCCCGACATGGTCGGTCACACCGGATCGCTACCCGCGGCGATCAAAGCCTGTGAGGCGACAGACCAAGGTCTGAGTGAGTTGCTGGCTGCGTTGGCGACGAAAAACGGCAAGGCCGTCGTCCTCGCCGACCACGGCAACGCCGAGCAGATGTGGGATCCCTCGGTCAATGGGCCCCACACGGCGCACACCCTGAACCTGGTCGAGGTCTTCGCCGTGGGCGAAGGACTGGTCGCCGGTAAAACCAAAATGCGCACCGGTGGCCGTCTCGCAGACATTGCGCCGACCGTGCTGCATCTCATGGGCCTGCCCAAGCCGGTGGAGATGACGGGTGAGTCGCTGATCGTGCGATAGCGCGATCAACGGTTTGCGGGTAGGGCCGAGCTGTCACCTCAGCCGCGATCATGCCTTGTCGTGCCGGATTAGTTTTACGCAGAGAAGGGCCGCGGACGCGGGACAAGGCATAGGGCGCAGGGATCGGAAAGATTGGTCTTTGGCTCGAACCAGCGAATCCAATCCTCCTCCGGGCTTGGCGTCCTTGGCGGCTTGGCGTGCAAAGGTTTTGGGATCCATATCCGGGCTTGCCCGTTGCGGCGCGGCTGCGCTTAGTTCCGTCCCTTTCCGTTCCCGACTTTCCTATGAAACGCACCCATCACTGCGCCCAGCTTAAGCCCTCTGACATCGGTGCGACCGTTTCGCTCGCCGGCTGGGTCGACACGATCCGCGACCAGGGCGGCATCATCTTTGTGGACCTGCGCGACCGCGAGGGCGTGACGCAGATCCAGCTTGAGACGCATGAGAACGCCGCACTCGGCGAGCAGCTCAAGCACCTGAAGCCCGAGTCGGTCATCGGCATCAGCGGTCAGGTCGTGCAACGCCCGGCCGGCACCGAGAACACCTCGCTCCCGACGGGCGGCATCGAGGTCGTGGCCTCGACCCTCGAGATCCACAATATTTCCGACACGCCGCCATTCCCGCTCGACGACGCGGGCGGTGACAAGGTCAACGAGGACCTGCGCCTGACCTACCGCTATCTCGACCTCCGCCGGCCGAAGATGCGCAAGAACCTCCTGGTGCGCCACCGCGCCGCCAAGAGCATCCGCGACTATTTCGACGCCCAGCAGTTCATCGAGGTCGAGACCCCGGCCCTGTTCAAGAGCACCCCCGAGGGCGCCCGCGAGTATCTCGTGCCGTCGCGCATCCACCCGGGCGAGTTCTACGCGCTCTCGCAGTCGCCCCAGCAGTTCAAGCAGATCCTGATGGTCGCCGGCGTGGAGAAGTACTTCCAGATCGCCCGCTGTTTCCGCGACGAGGACCTGCGCGCCGACCGCCAGATGGAGTTCACGCAGGTGGACGTCGAGGCGTCGTTTGTGACGCGCGAGGACATCTACGCGCTCTTCGAGGGCATGCTGAAGAAGGTCTGGAAGGACGTGCTCGGCACGGACATCCCGACGCCGATCCCGCGGATGTCGTATGATGACGCGATGAACCGCTACGGCGTGGACAAGCCCGACGTGCGTTTCGCAATGGAGCTGGTGGATTTCACCGAGACGTTCCGCACTTCGGCGTTCAAGGTCTTCCAGGGCACCGTCGCCTCGGGCGGCGCAATCAAGGCGGTCAACTCCAAGGGCCTCGCCGACCTCACGCAGGGCGAGCTCAAGAGTCTTGAGGACACCGCAAAGTCACTCGGCGCGAAGGGTCTCGCCTTCATCAAGGTCGAGGGCGGCGAGTGGAAGTCGCCGATCGTGAAATTCTTCTCCGAGGTGGAGAAGGCCACGCTCACCCAGCAGCTCGGCATCGCCGAGGGCGACATGGTGTTTTTTGCGGCGGCGCCGTGGGAGAAGGCCTGCGCCATCCTCGGCCGCATCCGCCTCGACGCGGCGAGCCTGTTGCAGAAGCGCGGGAAGCTCACGCTCCGCCCCGATGACTGGAAATTCCTTTGGGTGATCGATTTTCCGCTGATGTCTTACGACGAGGCGCGCGGCGGCTATGCGGCCACGCACCATCCGTTCACGGCCCCGGTGCTGGAGGACGCGGCGTTTCTCGACACCGACCCGAAGAAGGTCCGCGGCCAGCACTACGACCTGGTCCTGAACGGTATGGAGCTCGGCGGCGGTTCGATCCGGATCCATCAGCCCGCATTGCAGAAGAAGATTTTTGAAGACGTGCTGAAGATCCCGGCCGACGTGGTGGAGAGCCGCTTCGGCTACATGCTGAAGGCGTTCACCTTTGGCGCTCCCCCGCACGGCGGCATTGCGTTCGGCCTCGACCGCATGGTCGCGCTGCTCTGCGGCACGACCAGCATTCGCGACGTCATCGCCTTCCCGAAGACCCAGAAGGGCCAGGACCTCATGGCCCAGAGCCCGACGCCGGTCACCGCGAAGCAGCTGAAAGAGCTGCACATCGCGATCGTGCAGCCGGAATGAGACCGGCAACCGCCGGCCTCATTCCGGCGGTTTTGAGTTCTGCGTTCAGGGTTTTGGGTTGGGACGTTCCCGATCCCAATCCGGTTTTATCAGCGGAATCTGCGGTTAAAACGGATCGGACACATGGCGGCTGACTCACCGAGTCA
>CAIYFD010000241.1 GCA_903925425.1 uncultured Opitutia bacterium
CGCCCTCGGCGTCCTCGGTGCCGGGGCGAAACCGCGGATCGAGGTCCGTTCCTTCAAGGTCTCGCCCGCTCAGCTCCGGCTCGGCGGCGATCTCACGATCACGACCGTGCTGGCCGCCCGCGCCGCAAAAACCCAGCGCCTCGTGCTCGACTACGCGATCCACTACGTGAAGGCGTCCGGCAAAATCCACCGGAAGGTCTTCAAATGGAAGGAGCTCGATCTGCCCGCCAAGGCCGTGGTCACGCTGACGAAAAACCAGACGATTCGCGACTTCAGCACGCGCCGCCATCACCCCGGCCGGCACGAGGTCGAGCTGCAGGCCAACGGCGTGGTCATTGCCCGCGGCGCCTTCGTTCTTCGCCGCTGAGGCGGCCGACCGTTCCGTCATTTTCTTTCGCTTTGCGTGCGGTACCCCGCTGTGGGATTGTCCGGCGATGCGCCCCTCTTTCCGTCTCAGGCTGGCCGGTGTCGCCCTCGCCCTCCTCGCCGCCGTGCCGTTCCTGCCCGCGGCCGGTGCCAACCGCGCCCCGACCGCCGCGCCGGCAGGCCGCCTCGCCAAGCTGAAGACCGCGCTGGCCCAAGCCGACCGCATGACGATCGCCGCGCAGGTGCCCAGCGGCAAAGCCCCGGCCCCCGTGGCGCTGGAGAGCGCCGCCCTCGTCAACGAATTCCTCGGCAATCTGGAAGTGGATGAAACGTACGGCCCCGTCCGCTACGACACTCAGGCCGACGCCATCTATACGTTCTACAAGGGTGACAAGGTGCTCGTGGAACTCACCCAGCGGCGCCTCGACCACCTGAGCTGGAAAGGCGGAGCCTGGGACGGCGATGCCGTCATCACCGTCAGCTCGTACCGGAAACTCCAGCAATGGTGCCAGCAGTCAGGCGCCGACATCACGGCGGTCGTCCGCCACCTTGGCGAGGCCGAGGCGAAACAGACCACGGACGCCGCCCGCAAATTCCTCCTCTCCTTCACCCCGGCCGCCCAACGGATTTTTGCGTCGTCCGACCCGGTGACTTATACCGGCAGCCAGGTCCGGCGCGTGGCCTCCCCGCTCGGACGGCTCTACCCGAACAAGGAGGAGCTGGTCTCGGCGGCCTTCCGCGGGCTCGCGGAAACCCCGGGCCGCTGGCTCGAGGACGACTGGCCCTCGGCCGCCGTGCAATCGGCCCTGCTCGAGGTCGACCCGCCGGTGCTGCTGACCGTCCTGCAGCGCCTGCCCGAGGACGACGCCGGCCGCCGCGGCGCGGCGCGTTTTCTCTTCCGCCACAAGGTGCTCAACGGCATGAACCCGGCGATCGCCGGCCCCCTCGCCGTGCGGCTCGCCGATTTCGCCCTGCGCACCGGGCGCAACGACGACAAGCACACCGTGCTCGAGTACGTGGCCGGGCTGCCCGGCGACGAGACAGCGAACTTCCTCAAGGACATCGCCACGGGCAAACGAACCTACCCCTACGCGGCCCCCTACGACCGCTCCGCCATCAACCTCGAGGAGCCCGGCTTGCGCTTCACCGCTGCGCTCTGGCTGGCCAGGCGGGGTGACAGCTCGGCCAAGAGCCTGATCTCATCCCTCAACGGGCAGAAACCCTACGGCCAGGACCAGGCGGCGCTGGCGCTGGCGTCCGCCCTCCTCGACCCGAAGCAACCCGTCCCGGTCACCGTTTTCAAGTACCGCTCCCGCACCCTCGGACTCGCCGGCCTCGAGAGCCTGCGCCAGCGGAACGACACCGGCCTGACCGTCGACCTGCTCCAGGCCGCGTGCAACCACACCGACCGGGAGGTCGCCCGCCGGGGTGCCATCCTCGCGCAGGAGCACGGACTGCAGCCCACAGCCGACGATGGTGCCAGCGCGGACAACTTCGATATCGACCCGGGCCTCGCCGAGCAGAACCCGGAACTCGGCGTAAAGGAATATACCAAGCAGATGGAAACGGCCCAGGGCCACACCCTCGTCCGCCTCCAGGCGCTGCGCGCCCGGGCCTACTTCAACCTGGATGACTACGGGCACGCCGAGATCGACTACCTCAACGCGGCCGGATCCGACTACCCCGAGGGGGCCGAGGCGCGGCAGCGCCTACCGTGGGTGCGCTGGTACCTCGGTGACCCCGAGGGCGCGGAACTCGCCATCGAAGCCGCCTTGGCCGACGAACCGGCCGCCGAGCTGCTGCTGCTCCGCGGGATCATGCGCTACGGCGAGGAGGACTTCCGGCTCGCGACCGACGCGGACCTGATCGCGGCCACGGTGCTCGATCCCAAGGAGGGTTACGCGCCGCTCTTCCAGCATTTTGCCGCGCTCCTCTCGGGCCGGGCGGACCAGTCGCGCCTGCGCAGCTATTTCCTCAGCGCCGAGGGTCTGGAGGACTGGCCGGCGACCGTCATCAGCTTCGTCCTTGGCATCGTCCCACCCGACCAGTTGCTGCAGCTGGCGGTGCAGGGTGACCCGGCGGTGATCGGCTGGCACTCCTGCGAGGCGAACTTCTACCTGTCGCAGATGGCGCGGGTGGCGGGCAACACCGACGAGGAACGCCGCTACCTGACCGCCTGCGTGGCGACCAACCAGCCGCGCGTGGCCGAATTCTGGGTCGCGAAATCGCGCTTGGAAAAACTGCGTTCCACCCAGCTCTCGGAGCCGGTGCGCACCCCGCGTGCAAACCGAATCTGACCGGCCGGTCACGCCCCCCATGACGCCGAAGAGTCCTGCCACTCCCGGGGCGACCTGTGTCGTCCTCGCCTTCAACGGGCGCAACCAGCTGGCCGTGCCCGCCGCACCCGGTCCGGCCGGATTGGTCCTCAGCGGGCCCGATCCCGCCGCCGCCGCAACGGCCCTGGCCGCGGTCTTTCCCGTCCACACGCCCCCCGCGGAATATTTCATGGTGACGACCCCGTCGGGCCCGGTCCGGGTTTTCCTGACCCAGGTTGGAACCTCCGCCGCGCCCGCGGGGCTGCGCTTCGCCCCGCTCGACCAAATCACGCCCGACCCTGCACTTGGGGCGATACTCGCTGGGCTCGCGCCGTACCTCGCGGAGGTCCCGTACCTTGAGCTGGGCGAATCGGATTTCATCTATCGCTTCCGCCCCGCCGCCGAGCGCAACGATGCGATCTACGGGCAGGACCCGTCCGCGCGGGCGTTGTACCAGAGCCGGCTGTGTACCGCGATCAAAGCGCTGGCCCGCGTCCACGAGCGCAGCGCCGGGCCCGCCGTGCCGCTGGACTTCGGCGCGGTGCAGTACGTCATCCCGAGCCACTTCGGTTTTTGCCTCGGCGTGAAGAATGCCATCGAGCGCGCCTACGAGACGCTGGCCGAGCAGCCCGGTCGCCGCGTATTCATGCTTTCCGAGCTGATCCACAATCCGTTTGTGAACCAGGATCTCCACCGGCGCGGGCTCCGCTACCTCCAGAGCGACAAAGGCGCGCCATTCGGTCTGGACGGACGCGAGGCCGGGCCGGGACAACCCCAGCTGTGGGAATCACTCACGCCCGAAGACGTGGTGATCATCCCGGCCTTCGGCGCCACGGACGAGGACAAGGCCAGGCTGGTCCGCAAGGGACTCCCGCTGCGCCAGTATGATGCGACCTGCATGCTGGTCGAAAAAGTCTGGCGAGCGGCGCGGGCCTACGGCCGCGAGGGCCGCACGATCGTGATCCACGGCAAGCACGAGCACGAGGAGACCAAGGCCACTTTCTCCCATACGCGGCGCCACGCCCATGCCGTGATCGTCCGCAACCTCGCCGAGGCCCGCGAGCTCGGGGCGCTGATCGGCGCGACCGACGAAGGCGCCCGCGCGGCGTTTCTCACGAAGTACACCGGGCGTTATACCCCGGGTTTCGATCCGGCTTGCCACCTCGAGCGCATCGCCGTCGTGAACCAGACCACGCTGCTGATGAACGAGACCGTGGAGATCATCGATTATTTCCGCGGGATCTATCGCGGCCGCGGCGGTGACGACGACCGCGTGGGCGGCGGCGGCAAGCGTGACACGCTCTGCTACGCCACGCAGGTCAACCAGGACGCGCTGGCGCGGGCGCTTGAAGCGCCGCTCGACGCCGCCCTCGTGGTCGGCGGCCGCAACTCCTCCAACACCTACCAGCTGTACCGCCTCTGCGCGCAAAAGCTCGGCGACCGCGCCCACTACATCTCGTCGGAGGAAGACCTTCTCCCCGGGGAAAAGGTGAACCACTACCACTACGGCGCCGAAGGCGGCGGCAAGACGGAGCAAAGACCACTCTGGGTCCCCGGCGGCGCCGGCCCGAAGCGGCTGCTAATCACCGGCGGCGCCTCGTGCCCAGACGGCATCATCCAGCAGATCATCGACCGGCTCAACGGCATGTTCCCGCCGGCGGCGCTGCGTCCGCCCGAGGCGGTACTGGCAGAGCTGGAGTCACGCTCGCCCTGAGCCTCGGAACGACCGAGAAAGGGCGTCATGTTTTTCTGAAGCCGGCCTCATAGCGGCGGCCGCCGGGTCAACGACCCCGGCGACAACTTCGAACTCTCCGCTCAGAAGCGGACGTTCAAGCCCATGCGGACACCGGAGAGGTTGTTCAATTTCACCTTGGTGCCGTAGTTCACCTGGCCGTCATTGATGCCCTGGTTGAAGCTGCCGCTGTTCTGGTAGGCGATTCCGACAAAGGCTCCGGCCCGCTCCGTGAGCGTCATTTCCAAATTCGCGTCAGCGTAAAGCCCGGGGAGGATGTTCGCCTCGGACCGCTCCACCGTGGAGGTGATCAGGTCGCCGGTGGCCGGCGTGAAGTCCTGCTGCACGGTGTAGGTGGTGCCGGCGTAGACCAGCGCCGCGCCCGCGCTCACGGTGGCCCGGAAGCGGTCGCCGATCGGCACCGACATGCTCGGACCGGCGCGGAAGGTGAAATAAGCCCCCTTGAGGTGGTACCGGTTGCTCACGCTCGTGCTGTCGGTGGAAGTGGTCGTGGTGCGGTCCAACGAGGGCTCCTGCGCCAGCGGGACCGTGGTGTCCCGGGTGCCGGTCTGGGACGAACCATCGCTGCCCACGAAGGGCTGGCCGCTGGCATTGACCAAGGTGGCCGTCGACGTGGACGGCGCCGAATAAGGAGCCGTGGGCGCATCCTGCCCGTTGAGCGTAAACGCATCGGTCAGGGTGGTGATGGTGGACTTCTCATTTGCGGTGAGGCGGGAATTGATCCCGTTCAGGCCCATGCCGCCAAGCAGCTCGAAGGTGGCCTTGCCAAACGACTTCCCGGTATCGTGGCGGAAAGTCACTTCTATCCCGTAGCCGGTATCGGACTTCTTGGACCGGCCGCCGCCGTCGGCGATGGCTGACGTGTAGGTGTGCATCGCGACGGTGCCATTGGCCTGCGCCTGGACCGCATTTTGGTACGACCACGTATTGGTCCGGCCGTCGGATGTGACCGGCACGGTGATGGTCTTGCCGGTGCCGTCGTCGACCACCGCGGTGCGGGTATCGATGCTTACCGTGCCGTCATGATAGCCGCGGGCGATACCCTTCGAGGCAAAATCGCCGGGGCCCCGAATACCAAGCAGCGCGTCCTGGGTCACAGAATCGACATAACCCGCGCCGCGAAAGGTCGAGGAGGCGCCGGCGAGCCCACGGACGCCGTACTGCATGGTCCACTTCGGGATGACCAGCACGAGGTCGGTGTCGAAAAAGAGATTCGACGGCATCTCGGGATCGGTCTGGGCCATCGCGGCGGCCGGAAGCAGAAGAAGGGCAAAGAGGCGGAGCTTCATGAGTTAAAGGGGGCCCGGCCAAGACAGGGGCTCACCCCCGTTTGTTCAACACAAAGTTCGGGACTACTCGTTAAACTCGTCCCGGGGGGCGGAGGGGGGCGCGGGTGGGATCGCTCCCTGGTCCCGGAGTCGTTTTTCCAAGCTGGCGAGGTCCTCGCCCTTTTGCTCCAGCTCGGTCTCGAGCTGCTGGTGCGCCATCATCTTCTCGAAAAGCCTGGTTTCGTTGTCTTCCAGGAACTTCTCCCGCTCGAGCATGGCGGCCTTCTGCTCGCGCAGCGATTCCTCCTGCCGGTCGAGCTCCGACTTAAGCTGTTCCAAGGCGGCTTTCTCCTCGGCGGAAAGACCCGCCTTGGCCGGGGTACTCAGGCGGCTCGCGTCGAGCAGCTTCTGGCGGGCCACGACCAGCGCCTCGGCCTCGGCCAAGTCCCGTTCGCGATCGCCAATCCGGGCCTCGGCCTCGGTCACCAGCCGTTCCCGGACCTCCAGCCCGACTTCCAACTCGCGCAGGGTCTTCTCCAGCTGGGAGGCCTGCTCGGCATCCACGTCCTTTGCGGTCGACCACGGGGAACGGGTGGCCGAGACGATGCTGGCGATCTGTTTGCGCGCCTCGACCGAGGCCTCGGAAAGCGCCAGCGGGGGCATGGTCGCGCCGGGCCGGCGCCGGGTGAGCACAAGGGATGGGGCCGACGACGACGGCCGGACGGGGAATTTGATCGCGGGCCGCGGGGCCGGGACCGGGGCCGGGGACGGCGGAGGCGAAGAGGGCGGAAGCTCGGCCACGGCGGTTTACTTCTTGAACAGGCAGGAGAAAAACCCGCCCTTGCGCTGGCCATCGGCACTGGCGACCTGGCGGAGCTGAGCCTTGAGCAGTTCGGTGACCCGGGCCTCGCGGTCGGAGTTGCCGAGCACCATGAGGTGGCGCGAAAGGTTGCCGCCGGTGGCGACATCGGTTTTCAGGGCGGAAAACTCCGCCGGAAAATATTCGATCGCCGCGGCGGCGCCGTCGGCCGGGGCTGCGGAGCCGGCGGCAAGGCCGAGGGCCTCGACCAAGTGCAGCCCCTTCGCTCCGCGGCGGAAAGGCAGCACCTCGGACAGCGCCTGCTCATCGACATGCGAAAGGGCGTTGAGCAGCTTCCGGAAATCGCCGCCGACAATCACGTTCTGGGCCTTGCCCTGGGCGAAGACGGCGAACTCTCCGAGCGTGCCGAGTTTCTCCAGTCGGCAGAAATCCAGCGTCTCCTTGCTCAGCGCGCTCAAGGCGATCGGGAAGCTTTCCGGGATCTCCAAGCGCGCCATATTGCGGAGCATCTGGTTGTCCCTCCTCTCGGATTCCTCGTTCTGCGTGACCATGTCCCCGAAGGGTTCGTCGAACGAAAGCGTCTCCTTGAGAATCCCAATCAACTGGTCGATCCGCTCGGGCGGCTGGGCCTTGAGCGCGAGGTATTCGATGACCTCCTCGTAGGCGAGGTCGATGTACTTGGCCGGCGTCTCGTCCTTGCCCTTCAGGGGCCAGTCGGGGCCGTCCAGGTTCTGCGCCAGGCTGCTGATAGCGGTGTTGACCATGATCGAGGTCGCGAAAGCGGCCCGGGTCTCGTCCCAATCTCGGATGGTGTATTTGGCGGGCATGGGAAGTCCTCCGACGTTATAGTTTTGCACCGTGGGCGATGATCTCGGCGGCCAGCTTGCGGTAATCGTTCACCACGTTGTCCTGCTGGAGCGACTCGTCGGCGGCCTCGCCCACCAAGTTCACGGGCAGGCCGAGCGTCACGGCGCGGCGGACCACCATGGCATCGCGGATCTGGGTGTCGAAGATCTTGGCGTTCTGGCCGGTGCGCTTGGCGGAGCGAAATTGGTTCATGCGCAGCTGCATCCGCATCTTCGGCACCTCGATGTCCACCCCGGTCTTGATTGAGTTGAAGATTATCCCCTGGACTTGGGCGGCCGGGCCCATCGCCGTGCGACGGAAACTGGCCGAGAGCTGGTGGAACTTGCCGAGCTTTTCCACCAGCAGGGTGAAGCCGATCAAGCTGAGGGCGTCGGGGTTGGACGGCACGTACACCTCGTTGGCGGAGAACACCCCCAGCTGGGAGCCACGGAGGATGTTCGGCGGGCAGTCGAAGAGGATGAAGTCGTAATTCGCCTCCACCTCCGCGAGGTTCTCGTAGAAGATCACGTAGGGCGGGCGCTTCGGATCGCCGGCGTATTCGTTCTCCAAGTCGACGAAGTTGAAGGTCGTCGAGACAAGGTCGAGGCCGGGCAGCAGCTTTTCGCCGGCCTTTCCCTCGACCACGTCCCTGACGATGATGTCCTTGAGCCGCGCCTTGCCCGGATCGAACAGCGAGTAGACCGCGCCCTCCCCGGTGGTATTGATCTTGTTCCAGCGATCGAGCCGCAGCAGCCAGATGCTGGCATTGGATTGCGTGTCAAAATCGCAGAGCAGCACCCGCTTGCCCATCTTCGCCAGACAGGCGGCAACATTAACGATCAGCGAGGTCTTACCGACCCCGCCCTTGTAGTTGATGAATGCGATCTTACGGGCCATGGAATGCAGTGAATGCAAGTCTGATGCAAAAGCAGATGGAATGCCGCGCGTCAAAGAGGGGCGAGTCTAAAAAAATGACGGGCTTGACGGTTTTTTCGCATTCGCGGCGTGATGGTCGGATGAACAAAGAGATCCTGCGCGATGTGATCTGCGACCGGCTGCGCGCCCAGCTCACCCTGCAGACCGGTGCGGCCGCGCTGGCGCGGGACGAGGCCATCAGCGAGGAAAGCCGGCCCGAGAGCAAATACGACACCCACAGCCAGGAGGCCGCCTATCTGGCCGAGGGCCAGGCGAAGATCGCCGCCACCATCGAGGACAACATCGCCCGCTGCCTCGCGCTGACGTTTTCCCCAGCCGGGGAAGGAGGCCCGGCCGCACTGGGTTCCCTGCTCGAAATTTCCCGCGGCGGGCGCAACGCGTGGTTTTTCCTGGCTCCAGCGGCAGGAGGACTCGAGGTCGAGTACGAGGGTGCCGAAGTCTTGGTGCTGACGCCGCAGTCGCCCCTGGGCCGCACGCTCCTCGGGAAACGCGCCGGGGATGCGGTCGCCCTGCCCCCCAAGGGGTCGGGACATATCCTGCGCATCCTGTGAGGCGACGTGCGACAAGGTTTGCCGCGCGGGAGCGCGCTCCCATGGTTCCGCTCCACATGATTTTGATTTCCAGACGGCTTTGGCTCCCGCTGCTCGCGTGCCTCGCGGCCTGCGCCCTGACCACGCCCGTCGCCCGGGCGGGCACGCTGCCGCCCAATCTCGCCGAGGCCCTGAACGCCTTCCGGGCGGACGGACCCAAGGGCTGGACCTACACCCAGATCACCGAGTCCGGCAACGAGAGCCTTGAGGAGAACTTCGACCCGGCCCGGCCGGAGCCCGACCACTGGATCCTAGTTGCCCGCGACGGGCGCAAACCGACCGCCGACGAATTCAAAACCTATCGCGAGGGCAAATCCCGGCGCGCCGGCGGCGCGACCGCGCCGCGGCTGCAGGATCAGCTCGATCCGGAGAGCGCCACGTTGCTCCGGACGGAAGGTGATCTCGCCTGGTGGCGTTTCGCCATGAAACCCGGCGCGGCCGACGACAGCTCAGCCCTCCACCTCGACGTCACCTTCTGCTTTCATCTCCCCACCCTCGCCGTGGCCTCGGTCGAGATCGCCAGCCGCGAGGCGTTCTCCCCAATGATCGGGATCCGCATCGCCGCGACCCGGACCGTGATGACCTACAGTCTGCCCGAGGCCGGGCGCCCCAGTTTGCTGCAGAAGGTGACGCTGCGCGTGCAGGGTCGCGCCTTCTGGATCAAATCCCTCGATCAGAACATGACCGTCACCTACACCGGCCACCGGGCCGCCGGTCGAAACTGAATCAGTCCGGGATGTCCCTGTAACGACTCCGGTCGTTACCCGACAATAGTTTGACGCAGCGAATATTGGGGCCTTACCTCCGGAGGTTCCTGCCGTTATGTAATCATTTTGCATTGCCCTTCGTCTTTTCGGGTTATGCTGCTGCCCGCCGACTTTCGCATCCCACTCTAGTGTCGTCACTCATGTCACGAGGCCTCCCCCTGCATTGGCGCCTGACGCTGCTCATCACCCTAGTCAGCTCGCTGACGCTGGGGGTGGCCATCGGCGGGTACTATTGGATCGAGGTGCAGAAGATCCACACCGCGGTGGCCAACAATGCCGGGAAAGTCGCCACCCAAGCAGCCCGGCTCGTCACGGAAAACTTGGAGCGCGGGGAGCGCCTGCCGGACGACTACTTCCGTCTGGCCTTCGTCGACAACGAGAACATCCAGGCCGCCGTGGTCTATGAACCCAAGAACCGGAACCGCATGGCGGGCGGCTGGATCCGCGCTGGTTCCGGGGCCTCGATCGGGTCGCTGAGTTCCACGTACAACCTCCGGCTCTCCACCGACTGGATCTCCGGCTTCCTGAATCAGTTTTCCCCCGAGACGGTTTACATCCAGAAGCCGCTCAGGACCGGCGATGGACGCCTGCTCGGCACCCTGGTGCTCACGGCCGCCGCCTCGGATGAGGAACTTTCCAACCTGATCGAGCCCAGCGCGGTCGGCATGCTTGTGCTGCTCTCCATGCTCGGCTCGCTGGCCGCCTCGCGCTTCCTGCAGCGCGGCATCTCAGGCCCGATCGTCAAGCTCGCCAAGGTCGCCCATAAGGTCGCCCGCGACAGCGACTACACCACCCGGGCCGAGATCTCGGACGGCGGCGAAACCGGCGTGCTCATCGACGCGTTCAACTCGATGCTGACCACGATCCAGCAGCGCGACGCCGAGCTGGTCGTGGCCAAGAACAACGCCGAGCAGGCCCGCGAGCGCCTGGCCGACAGCCACGCCAAGCTCGAGGAGATCAACCGCACCCTCGAGGCCAAGGTCACCGAGCGCACCATCGAGATGCACAAGGCGATGACGGCCGCGCGCGAGGCCAACCACGCCAAGAGTTCCTTCCTCGCCAAGATGAGCCACGAGCTGCGCACCCCGATGAACGCCATCATCGGCTACGCCGAGATGCTCATCGAGGACGCGAGCGACCGCGACGATAAGGCGGCCATCCAGGATCTCCGCAAGATCCTCAGCGCCGCCCGCCACCTGCTCGGGCTGATCAACGTCGTGCTCGACCTCTCCAAGATCGAGGCCGGCAAGATGGATCTCTACCTCGAGTCGTTCGACGTCTGGACCTTTGTCCACGATGTCGTTCCCACGGCGCAGCCGCTGATCGACCGCAACAAGAACCAGCTGAAGGTCGATTGCGCCGAGAACTTCGGCCAGATGCGGGCCGATGCCACCAAGCTCCGCCAGATCCTCCTCAACCTCCTCAGCAACGCGTCCAAGTTCACCGACGAGGGTGTCGTCCACCTCCGCGTCGAGCGCGATGGCAGCGGACCGCGTGAGATGGTCGTGATGTCGATCCAAGACAGCGGCATCGGCATGAACGGGGAGCAGCTGGGCCGGCTTTTCCAGGTTTTCAGCCAGGCCGACAAATCCACCTCCGCGAAATACGGCGGCACCGGCCTCGGCCTCGCCATCTCGCGCCAGTTCGCCCGCCTCATGGGCGGCGACATCACCGTGGTGAGCAAACCCGGCGAGGGTTCGACGTTCATCGTGCGCATCCCGATCGAGGTCGCACCCGTTCGCGCCGGCGAGGATGCCCCCCCGACCGCCAAATCCGTGCCTGCTCCTGCCCCGGTCCCGGCCGCCGGATCCGCCCCCTCGCCTTCCCCGGCCTCGCCGCCGGCCAACCGCCGCGGCCGCGTGCTGGTCATTGACCGGGAGCCGATGCAGCAAGCGCTGCAGGAGATGCTGACCGCCGACGGTTACCTCGTGAGCTGCGTCACCAGTGTCCCCGATG
Organism: uncultured Opitutia bacterium; assembly: GCA_903925425.1. Taxonomy (GTDB): domain Bacteria; phylum Verrucomicrobiota; class Verrucomicrobiia; order Opitutales; family Opitutaceae; genus CAIYFD01. The sequence goes on from CAIYFD010000241.1 coordinate 11,618, forward strand.
CGCTGACCCGCGGTAAGGAGGTGCGCCCGCACGCCGTGCTCTTCGACCTGCTCGCGGGCGGCGCCGCCGGCGCCCAGTGGTTCGCCGAGCTCAAGGCCAGCCCGGTGTTCGCGGGCGTCCCGCTCGTCCTCCTCGCCCCGAATAGCGAATCGCACCGCGGCTTCGCGGTTGGCACCAACGACATCGTGACGTCGCCCGCCGACGGTCCGGCGCTCCTCGCCACGCTCTCCCGCTTTGTCGCCCCGCGGACCGAGAACCCGATCCTCGTCGTCGAGGACGACAACCCGACCCGCGAGATGATCGTGCGGATGGTCGAGCGCGAGGGCTGGCCCGTGCGGACCGCCGAGCACGGCGAGGCCGCCCTGGCGCAGCTCGCCACCTTCACCCCCTCGCTTGTCCTGCTCGACCTCCTGATGCCGGGCCTCGATGGCTTCGCCGTGCTGCGCATGATGCGCGAGACGCCGGCCTGGCGGGAAATTCCTGTGGTGGTCGTGACATCCCTCGACCTCAATCCCGAGACCCGCCAGCTGCTCGACCAGCAGGCCCAGAAGGTGCTGAAAAAGGGCAGCTATTCGCGCGAGGAGCTCCTCCGCGAGGTCCGCAACTCCGTCAGCGAATTCATGCGCCGCCGAGCCAGCAGCCCGCCCTTCTCCGCTGCCGGCGCCCCCGACTCCTCCCCCAAGCCCTAATCCATTTTCCCCATGCCCAAGATACTCCTGGTTGAAGACAATGAAATGAATCGCGACATGCTCGCCCGCCGCCTCGAGAAACGCGGGTACACGGTCGTGATCGCCGTCGACGGACAGAGCGGCGTCAATCTCGCCCGCTCCGAGAAACCCGACCTGATCCTCATGGACATGAGCCTGCCGATCATCGACGGCTGGGAAGCGAGCCGCCAGCTCAAGGCGGACGCGGCCGTGGCCACCATTCCCATTATCGCCCTGACCGCCCACGCGATGGCCGAAGACCGGGAAAAGGCCCTCGCCGCCGGCTGCAACGAATACGAGACCAAGCCGGTCGATCTCGCGAGCCTGCTCGGCAAGATCGAGGTCCTCCTGCGGCCGCCGGCGCAATGAGCGAAGAGCCCCCAGAAACGTCCCCGCCCCTGGACCCGTCCTCCTTCACCCGGCCGCTCTGGGGCCTTCCCGCCGGCGTCGACGAGGAGGCGCTGAAACGGCTGCGTCACGACCTGCGCACGCCCCTCAACCAGATCATCGGTTACTCCGAGATGCTGATCGAGACCTCCGGCGAGGGCCGCTCGGCCACGCTGCGCGAGGACCTCCAGCGGCTCCACTCCGCGGCGACCCAGATCCTCGCCCTGCTCAACGAGGGCCTCGCCCAGTGGAAGGTCGAAGCCGGCCAGGTCGACCTCATCGCCCTCCGCCGCAGCCTGCTCGGCCCGCTGAACAGCGTGCTCGGCTATCGCGACCTCTGCGAGGAGACCGCCCGCTCCCTCGACTTGGAGGAGACGGTCTCGGACCTCGGCAAGATCGGCCTCGCCTCGCGCAACCTGCGAAAAATGCTCGAGCAGGAATCCTTCGCCGAGCGCTATCACCTCGGCTCACCCACCAGCGCCGGCACAACCGCGCCCATTGCGCCCGGCGGCACGCGCAACACCGCCGCACCCGACGCCCTCCAACCCGTCCCCGGTTCCGGTCACATCCTCGTGGTCGACGACGAGCCGCTCAACCGCGAGATGCTCATCCGCCGGCTCAAGCGCATGGGTTTCACCGCCACCGGTGCCGAGAACGGCCTCGAGGCCCTCGACGCCCTCACCAAGGAGCCCTTCGACCTCGTCCTGCTCGACATCCTCATGCCGGTACTCGACGGCTTTCAGACCCTCGAAAAGCTGAAGGCCGACGAAAAGCTGCGCCACATCCCGGTGATCATGATCACCGCTCTGGACGAGGTCTCGGCCACGGTGCGCTGCATCGAGGCTGGCGCGGAGGACTACGTCCCAAAGCCTTTCAACCCGATCATCCTCCGTGCCCGTATCGGCGCCTCGCTGGAAAAGAAGCGCCTGCGCGACAAGGAACGGGCCTACCTCGCGGAGATCCAGACCGAGCGCGTCAAGTCCGACCAGCTCCTGCTCAACGTGCTCCCGAAGGCCATCGCCGACCGCCTGAAGAGCGGCGAGGAAACCATCGTCGACGCCGTGCCCGAGGCGACCGTGCTGTTCGCCGACATCGTGGGTTTTACCCGGATCGCCGCCGACCAGCCCCCGGCCCGCACGGTCGCGCTGCTCAATGAAATCTTTTCCCAATTCGACCAGCTGGTCGAGCGCATCGGCGTCGAAAAGATCAAGACCATCGGCGATTCCTACATGGTCGTCGGCGGCGTCCCCCTGCCCCTCGCCAACCACGCGGCGGCCTGCGCCGACATGGCGCTCGCGATGCTCGAGGTGATCCAATCCTTCAACCAGCGCAATAAGTCGAACTGGCAGATCCGCATCGGCATGCACACCGGTCCGCTCGTCGCCGGCATCATCGGCTCCAAAAAATTCGCGTACGACCTCTGGGGCGACACCGTGAACATCGCCAGCCGCCTCGAATCGCACGGCGAGGCCGGCATCATCCAGATTTCCCAATCCACCGCGGCACTGCTCGAGCACCAGTACGTCGTCGAGAAGCGCGGCCCGATCGAGCTCAAGCACCGCGGCGAGATGCTCGCCTACCGGCTCGTCAAGCGGCGCTGAGCGGGCGACTGAGGATGCCCGGCCGCTCCCGTCCTCCGCGCAAAGCCGCGGTTAACATTCCCTCACCGCAGCGCGAAGAGCTGCTTCAGGACCGTCCCGAGGTCTTTGCCGATCACCCAGCCGGTCTTGCGCGAGACCGCGAGGCTCTTGCACTTCTGGCGCTTCAACTCGGCGACATCGGCGGACAAGATCAACGGCTGGTTGACGGCGAGGCCGGCCACCTCCGCCGGGGTCAGGGGCGTGAAGGCCACCGGCAGGCCGGACCAGTTGAACTTGATCTCCCAGCCACCGACGATGAACGGCGATGCCTTGGTCTGCAGCGCGGGATAACGCCGGACGTAATCGGGCGTCTTCGCCGTCGCGATGCGCACGCGCACGGCCACCTGCTGGTGCTCGAGGTAATCCTGAAAGCTGGCCACCCGTCCCGCGCGGTTCTGCTGCATGAAATCCAGCGGGTCGATGCCCATCAGGTTCATCCCATTGTAGATCCCGTGCTCGTTCGCGCTGCCGAACTTTTGCCCGCTATACCAGGACTGGAACTCCTGCGTCACCACGACCCCGATCTCGAAATGCAGGTGGGCGCGTTCCTTCGGAATCGCCTGGCCGCTCGACGAGCGGCCCATCGTGGCGATCGTCTGGCCGCGGGTCACCCGCGTGCCCGCCGCGATGCCGGCCTCCACCTTGCTGAGATGCGCGTAGAGCGTATAGACTGCCGGCGTCTGGTCGGGATGCTCGATCACGAGGTAGCGGCCGTAGTTGCTGGCGCCGGGCTTCGCGTTCACGTAGCGCACCACGCCGTCCATCGCCGCATAAATGCTGTCGGTTGGCTCGCCGGCGCGGTCATGCCCCACCGCCTTGATGTCGATGCCCTCGTGAAACTGCGTGTCATTCGTCCGGACACACCCGAAGCCGCCCGACGCCGGATCGCCAGAGCCCGCATGCTGCAGGATCTCGGCCAGCCCCGCGCCGCGCGCGAAGGCCGGGTTCGGCGTCGGCCAGGAGATCGCAATGCGCTCCGCCGCGGAGGCGACCGCGGCTGAGGCGGCAAAGATCAGCAATCCCAGGCGCAGAAGTTTGACCACGGATTTCACAGATTACACGGATTGGAATACCGTAGGCAGGAATATATGTTCACAGGAGGAAACGGAGAAAACTGAGGATGGGTCTCCGCGATTCGTCATCATCCGTGTAATCCGTGATTAAAAAAGATCGGAGATTCACGGGCTCACCTTTTCCAGCCGTACGCTCCACTCCGCGCCGTAACTGATCGCGTTCTTCTTCGCGAAGTCGCCCATGTTCAGGGCGAACGACACGTTCATCAGGCTGTTCAGGTAGAGCAGCGGCGCGCCGTCAGGGACATCGCCAAAGGTGTTCACGTAGGGCACCTCGCCGCGGTAAACCACCTCGGTACCGCGGGAGATCGCGATCCGGAAGCGATCCCCGGTCTTCGGCTTCAGTCCTTGGAAGAGCGTCTCGTCGAGGTTCGTCCAGACATTGCCGTACTGGTAGTCGAGCGCGGGGATGTTGCCCACGAGCGCGTTCCCATCGCGCCGGGGCTTTTCATACGCCAGCGTCACGATCTTCGGCGGCCGCAGCGGCCCCACCCCGGCATCCTTGATCACTCCCGCCGCGAGGCGCGCGCCCACGTAGGCGTACACGTCGCGGCCGTGAAAGGTGTAGGACTTCTCGGAGCCGGGCCGCCGGTTGGCTTGCTCGTCGATCTCGCGCACCTCAGCGATCCCGAGATCCTCCGCCACGAGCGTAAAGGTGCCATTGTCGGGTCCAACGAAGTAATGCCCGCTCTTGGTGCGGAGCACGATCGACTTCCGCTCGGTGCCCACGCCGGGATCGATCACCGAGACAAACACCGTGCCCGCCGGCCAGAAGGGCGCCGTTTGTTTCAAACGGTAGGCAGCCTCCCAGATATTGTAGGGCGTGTTCTCGTGGCTGAGGTCGTGGACCGAAAGCTTCGCACTGACGCCGTAGGCCACGCCGTGCATCGCCGCGACCGCGCCATCCTTCGTGCCGAAATCCGTCTGCAGCACCAGGGCGCTGTCCGCCGCGCACAAGGACGCCAATCCGAGCGCCACCATGCCCAACATCAGGCCAATTTTTGTTCCGGTTTTCATGCCACCACCTTCCCGGTCGAAAACGCTTCCATGACCTCCGCCCCGATCGAGTCCGCCAGCAACCGGCCACGGTCCGTCAATCGCACCCGCGTGCCGTCGCGCAGGGCCAGACCGTCCGTCGTCATCCGGTCGAGCAACGCGTTCACCTCGCCCCAGGGCGCAGCGGGACTCCGCGACTGCCAACGGGCCAAGTCCACGCCGGCATTCATGCGCAGGCCGAAGATCAGGGCATCCTCCGCCAGCAGGGCCGTGGTCAGATGCGTCTTCTCCTGAGTCAGACGCTCACCGCGGTCCACCGCCGCCGCCCAAGCGTCCAGGTCCGAAACGTTCTGACCGCGCCAGCCGTCGTGCTGCGAGGCGGCCGAGGGACCGATGCCCACCCACTCGTGCATGTGCCAGGTGTTGAGATTGTGCCTGCAGGCATGGCCGGGGCGCGCTAAGTTCGAGACCTCGTACTGCCCGAAGCCGTGCCCCGCGAGACGCGCCCAAGTCATCTCATAGAGCTCCGCCTCGCGCTCCGGATCGAGCTTCACCTGGCCCTGCGAGAGCTTCACCCACAGCGCCGTGTCCTCCTCGAAGGTCAGGCAGTAGGTCGAAAGATGATCCGGCTCGAGGGCCACGGCCGTGTCGATGTCGGCCAGCCACTCGTCCTCGCCCTGGCCGGGCAGCGCGAACATCAGGTCGAGGTTCACACTGGCAAAACCCGCCGACCGGATCCGCTCGTACGCCCGGTCGATCTGACCCCGGTCGTGCTGGCGACCCAGCGCGTCCAGCAGGCGTGGTTGGAAACTCTGCACACCCAGCGAGACACGCGTGACGCCGATCTCCTTCAGCGCCTCCAATCTTTCCGGAGTGACCGAACCCGGCGCCAATTCGACGGACCATTCCGTCGCCCGCCGACCGCCCAGATGCCGCCCCACCAAGCCACCGAGCCGCCTCAGCTGCCCCGCCGTCAGCAAACCGGGCGTGCCGCCGCCCCAAAACACCGTGCCATAGGTCCGGGCCGGCCGGATCAACTCCAGTTCCCGCTCCACCCCGGCAAAGTACCGCTCGATCGCCGCCGGCGTGGGCTTGATTTGGTAGAACGCGCAAAAGTCGCAAGTGGACGCACAGAACGGGACATGCATGTACAAGCCCGGCAGCGGTGCCGCTTCAGCTTTGGCTTGCTCTGGCTCGACGTGGGTCATTACTAGCGCGGAATTAACGGACAGTCCGTCACCTATTGTTTCAATGCACACCAACCGAATTTCTCCCGCGAGGAAAATCCTCTTCTGGCTCGGCGCAACGCTCGGACTTTTCCTGCTGACCGGCTGCGATTTCAACCTCGCGAACCTGACGCCCGCCTCGATTCCCGAGAATCCATCGAGCATCTACACGATCCAGGCCCGCGCCGTCCCGAAGGCCGCCACGATCGTCCCCAATAGCCTCGACGCCCGCCTCGTGATCGACGGCCAGGAGTTCAAGATGAACGCCAGCACCCTCGGTGAGGGCCTCTACGAGCTCGACTACCAACTCCCGTCCGGCCGTGACGAGATCGCGTACTACTTCATCGTGCACTACAAGGTCGACCGAGACGGCTCGATCCGCGATCGCGAGATGTACACCGAGGTGCAGCACACGAAGATCCTCAAGCGCGGTGCCTCCCTCCTCGCCAACCGCGGTCCGGTCGGCGCACGCATCGGCGTCAGCGGCCGCGGCTTCACCCCGCAGGACGTGATCTACGTCGAGGGGGTGCAGGCCCGCACCGTGTTTGAGTCGGTCAATGCGATCAGCTTCTTCATCCCCGCGATTGACCCCGGCAAGACCTACCGCGTCGCCCTCGGTGGCGCCGGCACCACCACCCCGCTCGGCACCCTCCGTGTCGACCCGTCGAAACTGTCCGTTTCGCCTTCGAGCCTGACGCTCCGCACCGGCCAGAAGACGAGCCTCTCCTTCACCCTTCCCAGCCCGGCCGCAAGCGGCGGCCTCCTGGTTGACGTCCAGACCGACGTGCCCGACAGCGTGATCATGCCCGAGGTCATCGTGCCCCAGGGTCAGGTCACCGCGACGATCACCGTCGAGGCCGGCCGTCCCGGCCAGGGCAACCTGTTCGTGAAGGGCTTCGGCGCCGGCGAGATCGTGATCCCGGTGACCGTGACGGCGAAATAAGGTAGGGCGGAGATGTCTTCTCCGCCGCAATCGGTGTTCCTAGCTAACGCCGAACGCCCAACTTCGAACGCCGAACGTCAAAGGTAGCGAACTACCGGAAATTCCCCGCGCTTCGGCGTTCAGCGTTGGACGTTCAGCGTTCTGCGTTTGCTTTGACTTCTTGAGTCGCCGCCAAGCGGATCATCCTAAAACAGCTCGCCCTGATCCCCGGCGGGCGGCTTGACGCCAATGAATCCGCCGTAGCGCTCGACCCAGTCGTCGAGCTTCTCGGCATAAAATTTCGGGTCGTAGGGTGCCTGCACCGCGTCGTACGCCGCGAGTGGGCGCGCCCGCTGCCAGTCACTCGTCTGCCCCTTCATCTTCGGGACGATGTAATAGCTCACCCGGTCGCCCATCCGCGGCCGGGGTGACATCTGCAGGGCCACTTCCGCCGCCGCCCGGCGCGGTTTTCCGCCGGCCGCGATGAATTTTTCGTACGCCTCCGGGTTCTGCCCGAGCGTCTCGCTGCGGGCGAGCTCGGCCACGGGAACCCCGTGCGTCGGCAGCCTCCCGCGATAGTCCTCGACCAGTGCGGCGGGGGAACCGGCATCAAAACCCAGCAGGTGTTTGATCAGGCGGTCGCCCAGCTGCTTCAGGAACGGCTCGGTGCCGCGCGAGCGCAGCGCACTGCCCCTCAGGATCACGCGGTCGCCCTCCCGCAGCGCGTAGTTCTTGGACTTGTAGCAGAACATCGCGTCGTAGCTGCCGTCGTACTCCAGCTCGATCCCCGGGGGCAGCACCTTCGCCACCAGCCCGAGCAGCGCCTCGGGATTCGCGAAGTGCTTTTCCGAGGAGAGATAGATGCCGTCGGTATCGGCCTCGAGGATCGTGCAGTCGCGTCGGGCAAACGCCTCGATCAGGGCCTGCAACAGTTCGCGACCGCGGCGCGTGACCTCCGCCGCCAGCTCGCCGTCGCCGAAGCGCGCGCCCGAAAACCCAAGGTAGCCATAGAACGAGTTGATCAGGATCTTGAAGTTCGCCTGCCGGGCGTTCGCCTCCGCCCGCTCCGCCGCCGTCGGCGCGGTCTTCGCAAGCTGCTTGAAGCGCAGGCGGTACTCGCGCAGCGAGGCGAGCAACGGGATAAAAACCCCCAGCGGGTCGTTCTTCGGATTCCGCCCGATATGCAGCAGCAGGCTCGGGTAAAGCGACGCCACGTCGAAGTGCAGCACGTGGCGGAACACCCCTTCCTGGAAACTGCGGGTGTAGCCGCCCTCGAAGGGCTGGATCTCCGGCGGGACCGGGCACGCATGCCGCGCATGGTAGTATTCCTCGAGGAACAACAGGTCGATCTTGCCCGTCGTGCCGCGCAGCGTGGCTTCCTGCAGGAGGATCGGGAACGTCTTCGCCTGTTCGAAATAGGTCGGCAGGAGCAGGTCCGCCAATCCCTGCGTTTCCCGCAGGTCGTCGCCGAGGTAGGCGAGGAATTTCGCGCGGTCCTCCCGGTAGGTCTCGAAGATGCGGTCGCCCGGGATGTATGTGCGCTCCGCGCCCTCGTCGTCCGTGATTCCGAAATAGAGCGCCGCCTCCTTCAGGCCGTAGCCGGTCATCTCGCGCGCGGTGATGTCGTGCTGTTGCACCAGCAGGTAGGTGTCGACGACGGTGCGTCCAGGCAGGTCGCAGCGGGGGAAGTCCACCCAGCGTTCCGCCAGCTTGAGCCGGCTGCTACGGAAGGTCGCGTTGCGCCCGAAGCGGCCCCACGCGCACGGCACCTTGTGGCGCTTGCACCGCTGGCGAAGGTAATCGAGGTCGAACTTGAACAGGTTGTGGCCCTCGATCACGTCGGGATCCTCCGCCGCGAACACCGCGTTCAGTTCCAGCAGGAGTTTCTTCTCCGCGGCATCGGTCAGCTCCGCCAGCACCAGCAATCGGTTCGTGCCGTTGAACCGCAGCCCGATCGCCAGCACCCGGTCGTCCGGCTGCGCGGCATCGCTGAAATGCCCGCCGGTCGACGCCGTCTCGATGTCGAGCTGGCAGCGCCGCACTTGGCTGAAATGCAGATCGGCAAAAAGCCGCGCCCGGTTCTGGAGCAGGAACTGGCTCTCCAGCGGACGGATCACGTCGATCCCGCCGCCCTCGCGCCCCAGCTTGAGCAGTGATTCGAACGTCGCAAAATCGTCCGCATGGGCCAGCCGGCAGAACGGCCCGGCCCCGCGCAACGTCTCGATCTTCAGCCCGGCCAGTTCATCGACCACAGGGACGTCGCTGAGCCACGCAAAGGGCCGGAGTTGCTCCGTGCGGAGGACGCGGCCGCCGTCAGGCGTCGCCACGGTGAGCTGGACCACGCCCTCGTCGTCGATCCACAGCCCGCAGATCCCGCCGGTCGCTTGAGGGTCAAGCGGCATGGCGCACGGACATCGGGGTGAACATCAGGGGGACCCTAGGATTCCGGCACCGGTCCGCAAGCCCCTGCGCTCGCGCCCCGCGATTGCAGTCCGGCCCCATGCCGTCCACAACGGTCCCATGCCGGTACTCCTGACCTCGATCATCGTCAGTGTCTGCCTCGGCGCCTTGGTCGGCCTGATCCGGCAATGGAGCGACCAGCGCGACGCCGCTGGCGAGGTCGACTTCGGCGGCGTCCGCACGTTTTCGCTGTGGGCGCTGCTGGGCTGCGTGGGCGCGGATTTGTCCGATCAAATTTCACCCGCGATTCTGCCCGTGGTGCTCGTGATCGTGGGGGTTTACCTCACGGCCAACGCGCTCCGCGACCCGGGCCCCAACCGGCCCGGCAACACCACCTTCGCCGCCGCCCTGCTCACGTGCCTCACGGGCGCCATGGTCAGCCAGGGGCTCACCCAGCCGGCCGTCGTCGTGGCGACGCTCACCATGGTGATGCTCGGCATCAAGGAACCGCTTCATGCCTGGACCCGCGCGTTCACGCTGGATGACATCCGGGCGACGCTGCAGTTCGCCGCGATCACGGGAGTGATCCTCCCGCTCGTCCCCAACCGTCATTTTGGACCGTTCGACGCCTTCAATCCGTACTCCACGTGGATGATGGTGGTGCTGATCTCAGGCCTGAGCTTCACCGGCTACATTGCGATGCGGCTGGCTGGGGAGCGCGCCGGCATCTTCGTCACCAGCCTCCTCGGCGGGCTCGCCTCCAGCACGGCCTCCACCCTCGCCTTCAGCCGCCAGAGCAAGGAGGGCCACGCATCGGCGACCACGTATTCCTTCGCCGTTGTCACGGCCTGCGCGGTGATGCTGCCCAGGGTGGCGGTGATGGTCAGCGTGGTCAGTCCGGAACTGGGCCTCGAGCTCGCCGTGCCATTCGCGCTCATGATTGTGCCCGCGTTCGGTTACGGACTCTGGCTCCTGAAACACCGGCCCGGGGCCGGGGGCGCCGGCCTCGTTTCGCGCGGCATCGCCAACCCGCTGCGGCTCGCCACCGCGGTCAAGTTCGCCCTCCTGTACACGCTCATCGCCTTTCTCGTGAAGGCGGCGACCCACCTCGAGTGGCGCAACAGCATCCTGCCGCTTTCTTTCGTCTCAGGCCTGACCGACATGGACGCGATCTCGCTTTCCATGGCGGGAAATCATTCTGCCGGGCCGGTAACCCTGAAACTCGCGGCGCAGGCAATCGTCCTCGCCGCCGTCGCCAATTCACTCATGAAGGCCGGCCTGGCCTTTGCCCTCGGCGCCCCGTTGCTCCGGCGACATGTGGTCGTGGTGCTGTCCCTTACCGCGCTCGCCGGCGCGGGTTGGCTGGTGCTCGGGTGAGCAAAAGTTCAGAGTTCAGAGTTGGGAGTTCAGGGTCCGATGGTCGATCCCATGATTTCCGCGGATCGGCTCCAAACTCTGAACGCGGAACTCCGAACACGGAACGAATTCAGCCCCGGGCGAGCTTGTACTCGACGGCGTCGCGCAACGCGTCCCAGGAGGCGTCGATGATGTTGTCGTTCACCCCGACCGTGCCCCAGATGGACTTCCCGTCGCCG
>CAIYFD010000242.1 GCA_903925425.1 uncultured Opitutia bacterium
CGACCACTCTGGATCCTGCTCGGATGACACCTGCCGGGCCGCGGTCGAAGTCGCCGGCCAAAGGTTTGTCCGGGGGTGGAGCACACACCACGACCAGACTAGGCATCCGGTCAGGACGATGCCCGCGCCGGCCGGCAGTAGCCGGAAACGATGGGGCAACGGGTTCATGGCGTCGCCTTGGCCAGCTTCACGCGCTCAACGACGATCGTGAACTGCGAGAGGTCGTCCCAGTCCTCTCCTTCCGGCGGGCGCACCGCGGTCTTCGGAGGTCCCGCGTCCTCCACCTCCACGGACCGGACGATCAGCGGGACCCCATACCCACCGACGCCGGCAAGGAAGGCCCGCAACGTCGGCGTTCGCCCGACGAATACGAGCCGCACCGCGGTACTTTCGATGAAGCCCGACACCTTCGCAGAGATCCGTGGGTCGATCGCAAAGAAGTCCTCGGATACGCCCGCCGTGGTCGCGGCCGACATGTCGGCCACCCGCACTTGTCCCGGACGCTCCCGCTGCACGCTCCGCAGTTCCATCGGCGGCTCCCGAAACAACGCCGTCAACAGGAACTCGACCAGCTGGCGCTGCCGGTGGACCGCCCCGATGAGGCGCTCCTCCGGCCCTTCGTGCGTATAGGCCGCGAAGCCGAATTGTTCGCTCTGGCGCAGCCCGATTCCACATGCATCCGCCCGCGCCCGCATCCGCACCCGGAATGCCTCGAGCGCAAAGAACGCTCCGCTGCGATCCTTGGGCTCCTCGGCCTCGCCGCCCCCGGGAAAATCCCCCGCGATGCTCTCCCGCCACTGGCCCAGTTGCTCCTCGATCTGGCCTGCGTTGCGCTCGGACAGCAGCACCGACTCCATCGACCAACGCACCGGGATGAGGCCGGCCTGACGCAATTCCTCGTACAGTCCGTTCACCGCGCCGATTCGCTGCAGGGCATGCGCCCGGCGGTCCGTCGCCAGCCAAAGCCCGAGGCCGAAGACCAGGGCGAGTGAGATCAGTACACCAGCCGTCCACGGGAATCGGCCTAACCATTCGAGCATCGGATTGTTCATAGAAATGAATCGGTTTTCAGGATGAGAACGCATTCAAAGCGAAGATCCGTGCCAGCCCGGCGGTCAAACCGCTCACCCGTCACGCCCGCAACGTCCGGCAACCGCCCAAAGGCCTGCGCCAGCCGCCTCATCCGGAAGGACGCCTCGTCCATCGCCGCCGCCGGCGCCCGTTGCGCCGCCTGCAGGCGTCCGGCCAAGGCGATCTGCCGCGGGCCGCTGGACGCCTGCCCATCCGGGCGGCCCGTTGACGGTACACGAGCCAGACGCTCCAGCCACACGCCACCCACGTCGTTCGCCGCGGCCTCAAGTCCGCCGAGAAATTTCGGCCAGCTCGCGGCCTGCGCGTCCAGCCGCTGCCAGACGGCCAACTCCGTGCGTCCCGCCTCCAGCCGCGCCGTCAGCCTGCGTTGCGCCGCTGCCTCCCCCCGCTTGGGCACGAGCTCGCCTTCGAGCCGGGCCTGCTCAACGGCCAGATCCGAGGCGCGCTGCCCGTAGCTCCACGCCACGGGAAAAGGCGCGAGCGCCAGCAAAGTGACCGCAACCACGGCCGCCCGGCGCCGCCTAGCCGCCGATTGCGCCAGCTTCATCCGCCACGGCAAAAGGTCAGGCCAGACAATCGGACCAAGCTCGGCCGGCCGTTCCCGCTCTTTCCCCGGATTGGGACAGCCCACCACCGACAGGATGTCCGCGAGCCCAGCCTCGTCTCCCTCCTCCGTCGGCGTGGCGAAAGTCAGATCGGCGCCGATCTGCGCCCGGTGGACCGGACGGTCCAGGACGTCGGACAAAACGGATCCAAGTTGCGGTAAACGGCTCCCGCCGCCTGCCAACCACACCATGTCCGGGCGGTCAGACCCGCCGCTGCAACCATAGGTCAGCGCCGTCCGGCGAATTTCCGCGGCCAGCAACTCGGCAAACTCGCGCCGCGCGCCTTGCCGGATCGACGCCAGCCCCGGGTCGTTCCGATCGGTCGCAGTTTCGTGCTTCAGTCGCTGCGCCCTCGCAAAGTCCGCATCGAGACCGCGCGCCATCAACCGGGTCACCGAGTTGCCCGCGGTCCCGATCCGCCGCGTCCACCAGCCCCCGGCCCCATGGAAGCTGAGCAACGTCGAGCGGGCCCCGATGTTCGCGAACACACACGACTGGCCCGGCTCCATCCATGGACCCGGCGGTGGCAGCCCGGGCGGACGAATGTGCGCGACCTTCAGCTCGGCCCGGACAACTGCATCCACCACCGTCTCGACGACGGCAGTCCGCGCCGTGCCCAGCAGCAGATCAAGGTCGGTGCCGTCGTCAGACAGCACCACGCCATCCCACGTGAGATTCCCCAAGGCTTCCGGCAGGTTCTGCTGCGCGGCAAAGAGCAGCGCCGTCTCGCGTCCGGCATCGCCGACCGCCGGGGTCCGGACTCGCTTCGTCAGGGTCAAGTGTCCCGGCAGGATCACCGTGGCCTCGCCACGCCAATGCTGCGCCCGCGCGAGCCGGGCCAGTGCCCGGCCCGCGCGGACCGCCCAGTCGCCGTCTCCCTCGGGATCGGGATTCAGTTCCTCGCGAGCGTAGCGGCCGGCCGTGATCCGGCCGCCGGACCACCCGACCCGCGCACCGGCGACATGCGCGGCGCCGAAGCTGATGACTAGTTGCGTGCTGCTCGGAGCTGCTCGGCGTGACGGGAGAAGATGGGTCATAGGGCTCACTGCGCGGACACTCCGCGCCGTTGCCCGGTAAAACGCAGAATTTCGCCAAATCTTTCACTTTTTCTGAAAAATCTTTCCCCCCAGACGACTCCCCGGCCCCGAACGACCTCGCCATCACCATTCGCCGACTTGGCTCGCCCCGGCTTAACCCGTGAAAGTTCCGCAAAGCCGACCAGCCCGCGTGGCGCACATTTCACCTAATAGGTGAAATATTGCGGAGCACGGTCGAGGGCTGGCGGCACATTTTTACCCGCACGTTTTCGGGATGGCGGTCGGCAAAGCCCCGGGTACGGTCGCGGGCATGTCCGCACCCCAATCCCGTTCCGGCAACCGCCGGCCTGATCAGCTCCGCCCCGTCACCTTCGAGGCCAATATTGCGCCCCACGCCACCGGCTCCGTGCTGGTGTCGTTCGGCTCCACGCGCGTCATTTGCGCCGCGATGATCGAGCCGAAGGTCCCGTCCTGGATGCGCCAGCAGGGCGTGAAGGGCGGCTGGCTCACCGCGGAATACTCCATGCTCCCCTACTCGACCCTCGACCGGAAGCAGCGCGACGTGACCAAGGGCAAGGTCGAGGGCCGCTCGATGGAGATCCAGCGTCTCATCGGCCGCTCGCTCCGCGCCGTGCTCGATCTCCAGAAGCTCGGCGAGAACACGCTCTGGATCGACTGCGATGTGCTCCAGGCCGACGGCGGCACCCGCACGGCCGCGATCACCGGCGCCTACCTCGCCGCCCGCCTCGCCGTGCAAAAGCTGCTCGATTCGAAGAAGATTTCCGAAAACCCGCTCCTCGATTCCGTCGCGGCGGTGTCCGCCGGCGTCTTCGAGGGCCGCGAACTGCTCGACCTCGACTACGTCGAGGACAAGGACGCCGAGGTTGACTTCAACATCGTCATGACCGGCCAGGGCAAGTTCGTCGAAGTGCAGGGCTCCGGCGAAGAGGCCACCTTCACCCAGACCCAGCTCGACGGCCTCCTCGTGCTCGCCCAGAAGGGCCTGAAGGAATTGTCCGCCTTGCAGACGGCGTTCCTGACGAAGCAGCTGTTCAAGATGTGATCCGGCAGGTTTAACCGCGGACGCCACGGATGAAGATGCCCATTCTCCGGATAATCTCGCGGGAGAGCACCGAGGATGGAGCGAGAAAACCCTCTCCACCCCCTCAGTGTCCTCCTGCCAAAGCGGTTGGGTAGTTCGAGGATTTGCCTCCGCGGAGCCCGCTTTACCGGGCGAAGCGACCGGTTCGAAATCGGTGGTTTGGTTCCTCCGCGTGAACGCCTATCCATACAGCCCCAGGCTTTTCGTGGGACGTGGGACTTGAAGGCAACGGTGGCGACCGAGGTCGACTGAATCGTGAAGGACGGTGGGCGACGCCATCAAGGCGGTGTTTCCCCGACCGCTGCCCTAGCCACAAATCCTACGCCGGCTTTTCGGCCGCGGGCTTCGGCGCCTCTGCCTTGAACGAGCCATGCTCAGCGGCGTGGACAAATCCCTCGGTCACGGACTTCAGCTCCTCCCAGCGGGCGCGGATCTTCCGGGCCTCGTGCTTGGTGATCACGCTGTCGGCGGACGACTGGGCGATCGTCGCGAGCATGTCGGCAAACTCCTGCACGATGTCGTTAGTCAGCGGGATCAGCGGCCGGTTCGGCGGCAGATGCTTGGGGTTGCGGATGAAGAAGCCGTCGGCCTGCTCGCAGACCCATTGCGGAATGCTCGGGTCCTTGGTGGCACGCACGAGGTCGGCGATGCGGTCGAGGGGACTCCCACTCGTGCCACCCTCCTTCATCGGGGGCTCGGTCCATTTGTAGATTAGGGAAAGCGAGAGACCCATGTCGGCAGCGATCTGCTTCGCGCTCGTTCGCTTGAGCACTTCCTTCATCAGCTCGTGGGGTTCCATGAGGGCGGACGCTGGGGAACCGGGAACCGGTTGGCAATCTCGCGCGTCCCTGACGGTCAGGCACGGACTCGGTTGACGCCGCGATGGCCTCGGCGGCGACGGAGTCGCTCGCCCCACCGTAAAACGGCAGATAACGATCCAGTCATTTTTGCCCTCGGGTGCCGATGCGCCCTTGCCGCAGCGCGGGAATGCCCATCGAGTCGCCGCGGATGACAGCAACCGAGACGATGAACGGGCGCACCCGCGGGTCGATGTGGATCGACGCGGCGATCCTGATCTGCGTCGCCGCGCTCGGATTCAGCGCCATCGAGGTGGCGGGGCAATGGGAGCAGCCGCTGCGGAAAACGGTCGAGATCGACCTCTCACCTTCCGCCCTGCCGCTGTACGCCCTGTACTCCCTCGCCCGGGGCTGGATCGCGTATTTCTTCTCCCTCACATTCACCCTGCTCGTGGCCTCATGGGCCTTTTACGACGAACGGGCCCG
>CAIYFD010000243.1 GCA_903925425.1 uncultured Opitutia bacterium
ACGATCACCAAGTTCACCGGCCACCTCCAAGGCGCGATCTACGGCGCCCCGGTGAAGCACCGTCAGGGCCGCACCGCGCTGCCCAACCTCTACCTCTGTGGCACCGATCAGGGCTTCCTCGGCATCGTCGGCGCCATGCTCAGCGGCATCTCGATGGCGAACTACCACATCCTGCAGAAGCAGGGGTGACCGCGATAGAGGGGTAGATCGGGCCCGCCAAGCCGGCGGCGATCATCTTGGTCACAGCTGGTCTCGCACCGCCGCGATCAATTGCAGCGAACGGACTCGTGCCGCATGATCGTGCATGGCGCTGGTCACCATCAGTTCGTCGATGCCCGTGCGCTCGATGAATGCGGTCAATCCATTCCGCACCGTCTCCGGCGCGCCCACGACCGCCTCGCGGAACGCGTGATTCACGCCCGCCGCTTCCATGGGATTCCAGAGCCCGTCCATGCTGTCCACGGGCTCAGGAAGCAGACCGGGCCGGCCGCGGCGCAGGTTGAGGAAGGCCTGCTGTTGCGAGGTAAACAGACTCCGGGCCTTGGCATCGGTGTCGGCGGCATAGACCCCGATGGCCGCCATGGCGTGCGGCTTGGACAGGGCAGGGGAAGGGTGGAACTCCGAACGGTAGATTTCCAGGGCATCCATCAGCAGGTCCGGCGCGAAGTGCGCCGCGAACGCAAAGGGCAGACCCATCTCTCCGGCGAGGCGGGCGCTGAACAGGCTCGAGCCCAGCAGCCAGATCGGAACCTCGAGTCCAGCGCCTGGCACCGCCTGCACGAGTTGACCGGCAGTCGCCGCCCGGAAATACCCCTGCAGTTCCGCCACATCCCGCGGAAACGTATCGGCGGTATCGGACTGACCGCGGCGCAGCGCCCGGGCCGTCATCTGATCTGTCCCGGGCGCGCGTCCCAGCCCAAGGTCGATTCGTCCCGGGAAAAGCGCCGCGAGCGTGCCAAACTGCTCGGCCACGACCAGAGGCGCGTGGTTCGGCAGCATCACCCCGCCCGATCCCACGCGGATGGTGGATGTGCCGCCGGCAACAAACGCCAGGGCCACGGCCGTGGCCGCACTGGCGATACCCGGCATGTTGTGGTGCTCCGCGAGCCAGAACCTCCGGTAACCCAGGCGCTCGGCGTGTTGCGCGAGATCGCGGGCGTTGTGCAGCGCTTGTCCAGCCGTGCCCCCAGTGGCCACGGGCGCAAGGTCCAGGATCGAGAACGGAATCATGCGCGACGATGGCACCGATCGCCGGAATTATCCAACCATCCTGATTGGTGCCCACAGAGCCCCAGCGGGCGCAGAGGAATTCCGCTGCGAAGGCTCGGAACAAAACAGTCCGATTCGTTCTCTGTGCTCTCTGCGTCTCGGTGCGCCAAATCAGGATCTTCGGAAGGTCCAGGCCACGATCCGGCTTTGTTTCTGGCCGGCGAAGAGGGGCAGGGTGCGAACCTCCGTCGGTTTCACCTGGGCGAGGGTCCGCTCAATTGCCGGCAGGTTACTCCGCTTCGAAACCAGCGTCGTGAACCAAATGCAGACGTCCGGCCGGGCCGCGCTCTCGCTGATCATCCGCCGCACAAACGTGAGTTCCCCGCCCGCACACCACAGCTCATGGCTGCGTCCGCCGAAATTCAGGGCAGGTGCCGCCGGCTTTCGCCCGCCACTGAGATTGCGCACCTTGCGGAGCGAGCCTGCCGCCGCTTCCTCCGCCGAGGCATGGAAAGGCGGATTGCAAAGCGAGAGTGCAAAGGTTTCCCCGGGCGCAACGACGCCGGCGAAGATCGCTTCGGCGGATTTTTGCCGGCGAATCTCGATCCGGTCCGCCATGCCGGGATTGGCGCTCACATTGCGCCGCGCCGCCTCCGCCGCCACGGGATCAACCTCGGTGCCGACGAAGCTCCAGCCGTAAAGCGGGGTGCCAAGCAGCGGGTAAACACAGTTTGCACCCGTGCCAATATCCAGGATCCGCACGGTGGGACCCCGCGGGATCTTGCCGCCGTCCCCCAGCAGATCCGCCACCGCATGCAGCGCATCCGCGCGGCTCGGAATGGGTGGACAGAGATAGCCGGCCGGAATCACCCAATGCCCGATGCCGTAGTGCAGCTTCAGCAGGGCCCGGTTGAGCGCCAGCACCGCCGCGGGATCAGACCAGTCGATGGTTTCGCCCGACACCGGATGCGGCCGGACAAACGCGCCGAGCGCCGGACTCGCCCCGACCAAGCGGACAAAGTCGTAAGGCGCCCGATGCACATTGCGCGGGTGCAGCAGCCCCTGGGTGTGATTCGGTGTTTTCAAATCAGGTTTTTGCCCCAGAGGCACAGAGAGCACAGAGCCCAAGCCTCGTCGTTTTGGTTGGGGGAGCGGAACCCCAATCATCAGTGCTTGATGAGCTCAGTGCCTCGGTGGCAAAAATCACTTTGAGTATCCCGCAAACTGCGGATGAGCCACGAACTTCTCCTCGAAGGCCGCGCGCGCCGATTCGGCCAGTTCGGGCGGGTATTTCGATCCGCTGCGCCGCCAGCGGGCGAGCCACTCGGCCCCGAGCAGGCGGGGGGAGGCGGGTTCGCCCTTCATGCTGACGGGCCGGCTGTAGGCCACGGTCGTGGTCGCTTTGGGCCCGGTGCCGACACCCTCGGCGACGTGGAAGCCGGCAACGAGGAGCGCGACGCGCACCGCGGTGGCGGCCGAGTAGGTATAAAGTTCCGCCGGGTGCGGCTGACAGTGGCGGTGGATGCGGGCGAAGACCGCGGTCTGCCAGAGCGCCGTGTCGGTCTTGGACGAAAACGGATCGTAGTAGATCAGGTCCGGGGCCGGCGCGGACTCAAAGTGATCCAGGAAATCACCCTGCAGCAGCCGCCACTCGATCCGGCCGGACGCATGCGACCAGCGCCCTGCCTTGAGCAAGGCCTGCGGGGCCCCGTGGCGGAGGTGGGGAAACCAGGCGGCATGACGCGCGGCGAGAATCAAGGGATCGAGGTCGCGCTCGAAGCTGACGATCTGCAGCGGCCGGAGTCCGGACGGACCAACCTCGTCGAGTTGGCGCTCGGCGCACTGGAGCGCCGCCATGGCGTTGGAGGCAGCCCCGAGACCGACGTCCCAGATCACCAGCGGCGCTTCGTCCGCTTCGCCCGCTCGTCGCAACCGCGTGGCGAGCCGGGACTGCTCGATGTAGAGCCGGTTGGCCTCATCCGCCGGGGCTGAGACCGAGTGCATGACCTCACCGGAACTGATCTGCCGGATGCTGGAAACACCCCCCGCAGAGGTCTGGATCTCATAGTCGCCGAGCTGGGGCGCACGCCGGACCTTGGCCTTGGCGGGATGCACAGGAGGGTTGTCGTCGTCATCCCGGGCGAGCTCGAAGCGGTGGCTCTCGTAATACTCGAGGAAGGTTCCGCCGAGGATGGCGGCGCGCATCTCGGCCATGAGCCGGTGGTAGAACGCCAGGTTGTGGGTCGCGAGCAGCTGCCAGCCGAGGATCTCATCGGACTTGATCAGGTGGTGCAGGTAGGCGCGCGGATGATTCCGGCAGGTCGTGCACTGGCATTCCGCATCCAGCGGGGCATCGGAAAGCTTATAGACCGAGCGCCGGAGGTGGATCTTGCCGTGCGACGAGAACGCGGTGCCGCGCTGGGCGAGCTGGGTCGGGATGATGCAGTCGAACATGTCCACGCCGCGATGCACGGACTCGAGGATGTCGATCGGGGTGCCGACGCCCATGAGGTAGCGGGGCAGATCCCTGGGCAGATGGTCCGTGGTGTGGCCGGTGAAATCGTAGCGTTGCGCGTGGGTTTCACCGACGGCGAGCCCGCCAATCGCGAGCCCGTCGAAGGGCAGGGCGCGGAGGAACTCGGCGCTCCGGGTCCGGAGATCGCGATGACAGGCGCCCTGCACGATGCCGAACAAGGCCTGCGGCGAATCACCGCGCGCGCGCAGGGACCGCTCCGCCCAGCGATGGGTGAGGTGCATGGCGGCCTCGGTCTCGTCGTGCCCCGCGGTCGACGGGATGCACTGGTCGAGCACCATCATGATGTCGCTCCCGATCAGGCGCTGCATCTCGATCGAGGTCTCCGGCGAGAGGAAATGCTCCTCCCCGTCGACATAGCTGCGGAACCGGGCGCCGGCCTCGGTCATGACGCGGGAATCCGGCAGGGAGAAGATCTGGAATCCGCCCGAGTCCGTGAGCACCGGGCCGTCCCAGTTCATGAACCGGTGGATGCCGCCGAATTTCCTGAAAACCTCGGGGCCCGGCCGGAGCAGGAGGTGGTAGGTGTTGGCGAGGAGCACCTGCGCGCCGACGGACTTCAGCACCTCGACGGTCGAGTTCTTGACCGTGGCCTGAGTGCCGACCGGCATGAAGACAGGGGTGCGCACCTCGCCGTGACCGGTCTGGAAACGAGCCGCGCGGGCCTTGGAGCCGGGGGATTCCTTTTCGAGGGTGAAGGCGAGACGGGACATGCGTGGGGACCAGAAAGCAGAAGTCGGAGGTCAGATGCCAGATGATCTGATGGCGGGATATTCGGCGGGCGGCGGAAAAGCCCCTTGCGCCGGGCAACGGGGAGCCTTCACTCCTCGCCCTTCCATGGCTTACGACTGGCTCAAAGGCGTCGCGGACGAGTACGATGTGATCGTCATTGGCAGCGGCTTGGGCGGCCTCACGGGCGCCAATGTCCTCGCCAAGGCCGGGCACCGCGTGCTCCTGCTCGAGCACCACTACCAGTTCGGCGGCCTCGCGACCTGGTTCACGCGGAAGGGCGGCCACATCTTCGACATCTCCCTGCACGGTTTCCCGGTCGGCATGATCAAATCGTGCCGCAAGTACTGGTCGAAGGAGATCTCCGAGGCGATCGTGCCGCTGAAGGACATCCGCTTCGTCAACCCGCAGATGGACGTCTGGACGACCTTCACGCGCGAGGACTACACCCGCGTGCTGGTGGAGCAGTTCAAGCTCGAGCGGGCGCACGTGGAAACGTTCTACGACCACCTCCGGTCGATGAACTACTACGACCATAATCCGGAGACCACGGGCCAGATGCTGGAGCGGTTCTTCCCGGGGCGCGACGACGTGAAGCGCCTCCTGATGGAGCCGATCTCCTATGCCAATGGTTCCACGCTCGACGACCCGGCGATCACCTACGGGATCGTCTTCTCGAACTTCATGGGCTCGGGCGTATACACCTTTCGCGGCGGCTCGGATGTGCTGATCGAGAAGATGATCGCCGAGCTGAAAAAGAACGGGGTCGAGGTGCGCAAGAAGGTCATGGTCGAGAAGATCCTCATCGAGGAACGCGACGGCCGGAAATGCGCCGCCGGCATTGTTGCCACCAGCGGGAGGGTGATCCGCGCCAAGGCCGTTCTCTCCAACGCGAACCTCAAGAACACCATCCTCAAGCTCGGCGGCACGGAGAACTTTTCCCCGGAGTACGTGGCCGCGGCCGAGGCCGTGCGGACCAACACCAGTTCCTGCCAGGTCTATCTCGGCATCCGGAAGGGCGAGACCCTCCCGCACATCGGCGACCTCGTCTTCACCTCGGCGAACCCGCATTTCAGCAGCGAGGAACTGGTGGATCTCCACACCACCAGCCGCACGTTCTCCGTCTATTATCCGGACACCCGGCCGGGCTCGGATCGCTACACCGTGGTTGTGTCGCTCAATGCCCGCTATGCTGACTGGAAGAATCTCTCGGACGAGGACTACGCCAAGCACAAGGCGCGACTGATCGAGGAATCGATCGTGGCCCTGGAAAAACACATCCCCGGCGTGCGCGCGCGGATCGACTGGATGGAAGCCGCGACCCCGCGGACGGTCGAGCGGTACACGACCCACCTCGGCGGCGCCTCGTTCGGCACCAAGTTCGAGGGCCTCAAGGTCTCGATGGACCTGCCGGACCAAATGCCGGGGCTTTACCACGCCGGCTCCGTCGGCATCATCATGTCGGGTTGGCTTGGCACCATCAATTATGGCGTCATCGTCGCCAACAAGATCGACCAGCAACTCTTCCAACGTTCGGCCAAAAAACCCGCACCATGAGCGCCAGCCCCGAAATCCTTCGGCTCATCCCGCATCGGCCCCCGTTCCTCTTCGTCGATGAGATCGTCAACGCCACGCCGCAGGGGCTGGTAGCGCGCCGCACTTTCCGCGCGGACGAGGAATTCTACAAGGGTCACTACCCCGGCGCTCCGATCACTCCGGGTGTGCTGCTGTGCGAGGCAGTTTTCCAGACAGCCGGCCTTTACATGGCCCGCAAGGCGCTCGCGGCCGGGCTCAAGCCGGGGGAGGGGGTCCCGCTCATCGCCAAGATCAGCGAGGTGCGTTTCCGGAGCCCCGTTTATCCGGGCGACACCATCATGATCGAGGTCACGGAAAAGGAAGCCATGGGCGGGTTCACGATGCTGAGCGGCGTCATGACCAACCAGGGCAAGCGTGTCATGACGCTCAACTTTTCCGTGGCATGGAAGGTGCCCGAGAACCTGACCATGACCGGCGGAGGCGCCGCGCCCGCAGCTCATGTCTGATTTCCTGAATTTCTCCGGGAAAACGTTCCTCGTTTTCGGAGTCGCCAACCGCCGGAGCGTGGCGTGGGCCACCGTGCGCGAGCTCGAGGCGCAGGGCGCCCAGGTGATTCTCAGCGTGCGCTCGGAGGCGCGGCGGGCGTCGCTCGCGGCGCTCGTCGGCCCACGGCCGGTGTTCGTCTGCGACGTCGAGCAGGAAGGCGCGGTGCAAAAGCTGGCCGACGCCGTGCAGGCGGCCGGACATTTGCCGCTGCAGGGCCTCGTGCATTCCATCGCATTCGCGAACTATCGCGACGGCTTCCGTCCGTTCCTCGAGACCGGGCGCGCGGATTTCCTGCAGGCGACCGCCATCTCGGCGTTCTCGCTGGTGGAGATCGCCCGGGCGTTCCGGACGATCCTCGCGCGCAACGGCTCGATCGTGACCATCGGCATTTCCTCGCTGCAAGTGACCCCCGACAACTACGGCTACATGGGGCCGATCAAGGCCGCGCTGGAGTCGGCGGCCCGCTTCGTCGCCAAGTCGCTCTCGGCCGATTCCGAAATCCGCTGCAACGTGGTGGGAGCGGGCCCGCTGAAGACCAGCGCGTCGGCGGGCATCCCGGGCTACGCGGAGAGCTATCTTTTCGCCGAAAAGCTGACCTTCCGGAAACGCAACCTCGCGACAGAGGAAGTGGCCAACACCGTGCTGTTCCTCCTCAGCGAGCGCAGCAGCGGCATCAATGGAGCGACGCTCGTCGTCGACGCCGGTCTCGGGAGCAATTTCTTCGACCAGGAACTCATCCGGCTCGCCATGCGGCCGGAGATCAAGCGCCCACCGGGCGGTGCCGCCTGAGGGCGCGGACCCACGCCGATGCGTTTCGAGCACGTTTGCCTGGAATCGATCGCGACCGCGCTGCCGGGCGAAGTCTGGACCTCCGCCTCAATCGAGCAGCGCCTGCAACCGTTGTACGAGCGACTCAAGTTGCCGGCGGGGCGGCTCGAGCTCATGAGCGGGATCCGCGAACGCCG
>CAIYFD010000244.1 GCA_903925425.1 uncultured Opitutia bacterium
GTTGCGCATGGCACGGAGAACCCGCGCCGGGGCGACGACCACACCGGCGGCGTCACCTCCACGTCCCGCCGCCGGAGCAGCGGCGGCAGCGCCGCCACCGGCACCGCGGGCGCCGCCGCGACCGGACGGCCGGAGACTGGCGAGATATTCGATCACGTCGCGCAGGTCGCCCGGCGAAAGCGCCGTGGCGTAAATTTCCGGCATCGCGGAGGGAGCGGGTTTCCGAGTGACGATCTCGGATATCAGGACCTCGACCGTCTTGCCGTCCGGATCGCGGAGCGTGAGGGCGGTGGCCGTCTCGTTCGTGACCGTGCCGGCGACCGGGCCGCCCGAGGTGCGGGTGATCAGTGCGTTCTCGAAGCCCGCCGCGAATTTCGCGTTGGGCTTGAGGATGGATTCCAGAAGCTGCTCGCGCGAATTCAGCACACCCACGGTGGCGAGGTTAGGCCCCACATCAGAACCCGTCTCGGTGCCGACCCGGTGGCAACGGATGCAGGCCATGACCGGCTGCGTCTCGAAAACTTTCTGCCCGCGGGCCCGGTCGCCACCGACCAGCGACGGGGCATAGGCCGCCAGCGGATCCGGTTTGGCCGCCAGCCGCTGCGTGCGCTCGGCGAGAAGACGTTTCACCTCGGGGCTGGAACGCTTGGCCGCGGCCTGGAGCAGTTCCAGCTGCGTGGCGGGGTCGACCTTGCCGTCGGCCAGCAGCTTCAAACGGGCGGCGATCAGCTCATCGGCCGCCGGGTGGTTGATCGGGCCGAGCGTCTCCAGCGCGAGTTTCTGTTCCTCGACCGTGCCGCCGGTGATGGCAATCGCGAGCGCCGTCACCGCCTTGGCCGGCTCGAGCCGGGCGACGATCGGTAGCGCGGCGAGCCGCAGGCGCGAGTCCTTCGCTACCCGGGCCAGATCAACCGCCTGCCCAAGCCGGCGGTCCTTGATCTTGTCGAGGGTGTTCAAGGCCGCCACGCGGTTGGGAACTGTCTGCTGCTCGTTGCCGAGCACGGCGAAGAGGCCGTCGGCAGCCGAAGTCGCCTGGACTTTCTCCACCAGCGCGATCGTCGCCGTGAGAACCTCGGCTGGCGTGGTGGGATTGAGCAACGAGGCGACCACGGGATTCAGGGCGTCGCGGGCCACGGTGGCCGGCCGGGTCTTTTGCGCGACCGGCCGGAAGATGCCGACGAGGCGGTCGCGCGCCGGGGGACTCTGCCAGAGTCCGAGCTGGGTGATGGCCTCGACCCGCAGCTTGGCGGGCACGTCGGCCCGGGCGGCGAACCCGGCCACGGCCTTCGCATCGGCGGGCTGGCCGAGGCGGAAATGGGCATTGATGGCGCGCAGGGCGATGGACTCGTCCGCAGCCGATTTCTCGAGCATCGCCGCCAGCGCGGGATAGGCGGCGGTGATCGGGGCGTCGTTGATGGCAATGGCCGCCTCGCGGGCGAGGTACGGATCGGAGTCCGCGAGGAAACGCTGCACGACCGGGGAACCGAGCCGGCGGAAAGCCAGCAGGGCCCCGAGGCGGGCGGCGCGCGACGGATCCGTGATCGCGGCGTTGAGGGCTGCGGCGTTGTTGCCGCCGACGAGGCCCATGACCAGCGCATGGCGGAGGTAGTTGTCCTTGTCGTCGTTGGCTCGCAGTGCCTCGAGCAGGGCGGGCGCGGCGGAGGCCTGCTTGAGTTTGCCGAGTGATTGGGCCGCGAAGAATTTCACGCGGGCGTTCTCGTCCTTCAGCGCCGTCACCAGCGCGCCGGCCATGTCCGTGGCGCCATGGTCACCGAGCATCTTCGCCGCCTGCGCGCGCACCTCGGAGTCCTTGTCTTGGAGCAGGGGGCGCACCGGCACCAACGCGGCCGGAAGTTTGTCCGCGAGCTGGCCGAGGCCCCAGATGGCGTGGCGCCGGGCCAAC
>CAIYFD010000245.1 GCA_903925425.1 uncultured Opitutia bacterium
ACGGCGTCGCCGACGAGGTGAAGGCCTTCGTGCCCGACATCAATTCCCCGCGCGGCGTCATCTGGGATCACGACCACCTGATCGTGCTCGCCCCGCCCAATGTCACAGCTTTCTACGACCGCGACGGCGACGGCATCGCCGAGTACTCGAAGATCCTCGTCACTGGCGTCGGCGTCACCCTGAAGGAAGCCCATGTCGACCATGGCCAGAACGGCATCGAGGCCGGCATTGACGGCTGGATCTATTTCGCCTGCGGCGATCAGGGCATGATCGACGCGATCGGTTCCGATGGCCGCCACCTGCAGCTCCACGGCGGAGGGGTCGTCCGTTTCCGCACCGATGGCAGCGGCCTGGAGCTCTGGGCCAAGAACACCCGCAACATCGGCGCCGTGCCGGTCGGGCCGAAGCTCGAGGCGTTCGCGCGCGACAACACCAATGACGGCGGAGGCTGGGACATCCGCTTCCACTATTTCAGCGGGATGACGGACCACGGCTATCCGTCGCTCTACCTCAATTTCCCGGACGAGATCATCAAGCCGATCAATGATTTTGGCGGCGGCTCCGGCGTCGGCGCCACCTGGATCGACGAACCCGGCATCCCCGCGAAATACAACAACGCGCCCTTCACGGCCGACTGGGGCCGGGCCAACATCTATTACCAAAAGGTCTCGGTCGACGGCGCGAATTTCAAACTCGACGTCAATGACCGCGGCAACGAGCCCTTCATCTCCGTGGTGAAGCCCATGGACCTCGACGGCGATGCGAACAGCAACCTCTACGTTTCCACCTGGGGTCCCGCGCAGTTCAACTGGATCGGGCCGAACAGCGGCATGATCTACCGCGTTTCCCCCAAGGGCTACAAAGCGCCCCCGCTGCCCAATTACGACACTCTGACCGCCGCCGAACTGGTCCAGGAGTTGCAGGGACCGAGCGCGCACCGGCGCCTCGAGGCCCAGCGCGCCCTTCTCCGCCGCCCGGCCATCCAGGCCGCGGCCGCCCCGATGCTTGAGGCGCTCATGGCCGACAAGACCAAGGACACGAACTTCCGCGTGGCCGGCATCTTCACCTACCGCCAGATGCGCGGCGCCGCCTCGACACCCGCCCTCGGCCGACTGATCGCCGACCCCACGATCGAGACCTGGGCGCTGCGCGCGCTCGGTGACGACCGGGCCCAGGCCAAGGGCATTCCGGTGGAGCTGGTGCAGAGCGCCCTCAAGTCGAACGATCCGCGCGTCCGCAACGAGGCGATCATCACCCTGACCCGCGCCGAATCCACCGCCTCCATTCCCGCCATCGCCCCGCTGATGGCTGATTCCGATTACATTGTCTGGCACACGGCGGTGGAGTCCCTGCGCACCTTGAAGGCTGTCGATGTCCCGCTGGCCGTCCTCGACTCGCCCGCCTCCTCGCCCGCCATGCGCCGCGGCGCCCTCCAGGTCCTCGAAGTCCAGCATGACGCCAAGGTCGTCTCCGCCCTCGGCACCCGCGTGAACCGCGAGACCAATCCAGAAAACCGGCTCGGCCTCGTCAGCGCCCTCAGCCGCCTTGCCAACGTCGAGGCCGAGTGGAACGGCACGTGGTGGACCCCGCGCCCCGTGACCACCGGGCCCTACTACCAGACCGCTCCCTGGGCCCAGACTTCCAACGTGGTCAGCGCCCTCAATTCGGTCGTCGAAAAGGCCGGCCCCGAAGAAACCGTGAAGATCGGCCTCGAGCTCCAGAAGCAGG
>CAIYFD010000246.1 GCA_903925425.1 uncultured Opitutia bacterium
CACCGGACCGGTGATGGAGACGCAGGACTGGGTGTTCGCGGCAGCCACGGGCGAGAAGCTTGAGTTCCACGTCACCGCCGAGCGCGGCACGGCCAACAAGGGCAACCCGGCCGACGTGAAGTTCTACTCCGCGAAGACCCCGACCTTTTACCAGATCTCCCGTCAGGAGCAGGTGCTCGATATCCTGCGCAACACCACGACCAATCCGCCCGACCGCGTGAAGAACTCCACCTTCACCGCCTCGGGCGGCAGCTACGCGGCGCTGTTCGTCCCGCCGCTGAAGCTGCTGAGCTGGGACAACATCCTCTGGATCCGCCGCACGGTGCTGCTGCCGGAGTAAGGGGCTGATGCCGGAAAGGCCCGACGCGACGTCGAGCCTAACCGTAAACCCTCTGCGCCTGGATGGCTCGCTGGCTAAACACTGGTCAAATCATCGCGGCCGGCTCGTCGAGCCAGCCCTGCCTTCAATCCGCGTAACCCGTTAAATCCGCGGGTAAAAAATTCCGCGATTGGAAATCCGAAAAACAACGAGGCTTGGGCTCTGGGCGCTCTGGGCCTCCGTGGCAAAAAACGGCTCGGTCAGAAATTGAACTGATCGATGTTGCCCGCGTTGAAGATAAAGGGCTTTCCGAGGAGGATGCTGTCGCCCTGGATCTCGATGGTGCCGAGGCCGGCGGAAGCGAAGCTGGTGTCGCCCTTCTTCAGTTTGCCCTGCGCGAGCGCGACCGCGGCTTGCACGGTGAGGCGGCCGAGGTCCTCGGTCTTCCAGAGGATCACGCTGTCGGTCACGCCGGCCTTCACGTAGGCGCGGTTCTCGTTCGGCAGGCCGAGGCCGATGACCTTCACCTTGCCGGTCTTGCCGGCCTGCTTGACCGCCTCGGCGGCGCCGGGGACGGCGGGCGAGCAGATGTTCATGATGAGTTTCAGGTTCGGGTTGGCCGCCATCAGCGCGGTGGCCTCGGACTGCGCCTTGTCCTTCAGGTCGTCGCACGGGCGGATCGCGACCATCTTCATGTTCGGGTACTTTGCGGCGCGGCGGATCTCGATCTGCTTCTGCCAGTCGATCATGTTCTGCGCGGTGAGGCTGGCGGTGATGATGGCGAACTCGCCGGAGCCGCCGGACAAGCGCGCGGCCTCATCCATCAGCGTCTCGCCGATGCCCTGCGCGGTGGCCTGATTGATGAAGAACGACCGGGCGTCGGCCGGAGCGTCGGCGTCGTAGGTGATGACCTTGATCCCGCGCGACTGGGCCTTGCGCAGGACGGTGGCGAGGCTCTTGCCGTCCTCGCAGGCGGCGGCGATGACGTCGACGCCGAGAGCGATCCAGTTTTCGACGATCTCGTTCTGCTTGGCGGCGCCGGGTTCAGTCGGGCCGTCGAAGAGGAGGTCGACGCCGAGTTCCTTGGCGGCCTTCTCGGCGCCGGCCTTCACGGAGACGAAGTAGGCGTTGCCCTTGGATTTCGGGAGCAGGGCGACCGTGAGCTTCTTGTTGGCGGGCGCGGCGGCGGCGCGGACGGTGGGAGCGGTGACGGCGAGGAAGACCAGACCGAGGCAGCAGGCGAGCAGGAGGGGCAGTTTTTTCATGGGGAGGAAGGGGGAACGGTCCCGGGGGTGGGGTGGGTCGGCTGCGGCCGGGGGCCTCGGGCGGCGAGGAGGCGCGGCAGCGAGTTGCCCGCTAGCGCAAGCAACAGGAGCGCGCCTGTCAACAGGCCCGCGGCCTCGCGCGGCAGGCGCGCGAACACGAGTCCGTTGTTGAGGATGCCGATGGCAGCGACCCCGAGCAGCGTGCCGTGAATGGTGCCCGTGCCACCGAAAATGCTCGTGCCACCCAGGACGACCGCGGTGATCGCGAAGAGTTCATAGCCGGTGC
>CAIYFD010000247.1 GCA_903925425.1 uncultured Opitutia bacterium
CCCCGGCGTCACCTGCCTCCTGGCGCAAGGCGCATTCTACCTTTTTCCCAACATCTCCAGCTTCGGCCTCAAGGACGTGGAATTCTGCAGCCGCCTGCTCGAGGAAGAGAAGGTGGCCGCCGTCCCCGGCTCAGCCTTCGGCGCCGAGGGCTATCTGCGCCTGAGCTATGCGACGTCCGACGCGATCATCGCGAAGGGCATCGAGCGTTTGGGCCGCTTCTGCGCCAAGCTGCGGAGGTAATTCCGCCGTCCGTTTGGGTTGAATGGTTCCCTCCGCGGGATTGCGAGCAATTCCCCGCGGCCGTGACCTGGCCGTTTCAGCTCTCGACGTCCGGGTTTTCGGGAGGGATATGCCCCGCGAAATCCTAGCTCGAGGCCATGCGCCGCAACTTCGTCCAAACACTTGCCGCCGCCGGAGCCGCCGTGGCCCTCGGCAGCAGCCGCAGCCTCTGCGGCGAGTGCGACTCCAGCCGCGGCTGCCGGTGACCGCTCCCGGTGGTGGCGAGGGGGCGAGGTGCCGCTGGCGGTGCCGCCCGGGGCAGGGCTACCGGTCGATCGCGGCGGCCATCATCGCGAGCTTGGCGACGGTGTTCATGTTGCGGGCGGTGCCTTCCTTGGCGGCGGGAATCACCAGCTTCGAGCTGCCCATGCCCTCACCGTAGTGAACGTAGATCTCGCGCTGACCCAGCCGCATTTCCTCGGCTTTGCGTCCCCTCACGCCGGCGAGGGTTTCCGGTGGAGGTGCCGAATCGAGGAAGATGGCCACGACCCGGTTTGGAGCGGCGTGGGAAAAGGGATTGGCGGCGTGGACCGCCCCCATCTCGGCCGCGGTTCGGACAACCACACCCACAGGTTTGCCGGCGAAGGCCAACAGTCGCCGGCCTAGGACCTGTTTGACCCGGGCCGCGGACGCGGGTGTCCGGAAGACCACGTTGCCACTGGCGATGTAAGTCTGCACGTCGGCGTAACCCTCGGCACGGCACATGGCCGTGAGCTCGGCCATCGGCAATTTGCCGGTGCCGCCGACGTTCACGGCCCGGAGGAATGCGACGTAGGCGGGCACGGGACGGCGGGTGATTGGACCGACGCGTGGCAGGGAATTCAGATCTCGCCGCCCAGGTACGCCTCGAGCCGGTCAAAATTCTGCTCGTTCGCCATCGTGATGAATTTCAAAAGTTCCGCACTGGTCGGAGTCTCGAATTCCATCCGCCAGCTCAGCTTCGTGGCTCCGCCACGCGGAACGAGCTGCATGGTCATGGTAAAAACGTGGATGGGGGACAGGTGCTTGAAGACCGCCTTCTCTCCCGGGATCACCTCGATAAAAACCTTCTCGTTGTGGAATTCGGTCCCATCGGCGCTGCGCATGGTGAGCCGCCAAGCCCCGCCGGGGCGGAGGTCGAACTCGTGCAGCGCATTGGTGAAGCCCTCGGGCCCCCACCAAAGGACCTGTCGGGCCGGGTCGGCCCACGCCTGCCAGAGTTCCGTGTTGGACGCGGAAAAGATCCGGCTGTTGACCACGCTGCCGCCGGGGCCGGGAATGTCTTGGGGGTAATGCATGGAAACGGGCGGAGGGTCAGCCGCGGTGGCACGGGATCAGCGCACGGATGCGCGGATCGCGCAGGTAGAGTCCGCCCCAGGCGAGGATGCCGCAGATCAGCGGGATCACGAGGGCACCGGGCTGGAACAGCAGGCTCACCGAAACGGCTCCGCCGAAATAGCCCGTGACGAGAATCGCGCCGAGCACCGCAAACCGGGGAATCGCGTAGATCACCGCACAAAACACCTCGATGATCCCGAGCGTCGTGGCGGCCCAGGGCGCCCAGCCCTGCTGGGCGAAGCCCTCGACCACCTGTGGCGTGTGCATGAGCTTCATGATTCCACTGGCGACGAGGGCA
>CAIYFD010000248.1 GCA_903925425.1 uncultured Opitutia bacterium
GGAAGGCCATGGCGCCGGAGTCAGCCGGCCCGCCCCGAGCCGGTCAATGCGCCGCTCCGTGGAAAACACCGTGAATGTTTGGACGCTTCCAAAACCGGTTTTGCCACAGAGGCACAGAGCTCACAGAGCCCAAGCGTCGTGGTATTGTTTGGGCCCGACCCCAAAAATTCATCCGACCTTTGTGCGCTTTGTGCCTCTGTGGCAAAAACCTGCCGGGGGATCGAAATCCGCCATCCGGTTTGATCCGCGCCATCCGCGGTTAAAAACGGATCGGAGGATGCCTCTCGCTTCACAATCCCACCCAGGCGAGGCCGAGGCGGATCCAGAGCGGGATCACGAGCACCCCGAGGATCGTCGTCCCAAGCACGACCTGCACGGCGGTGCGCGGGCTGCCGCCATGGAGCCGGGTGAGCACGATCGGGAACACCGCGGAGGGCATCGCGGCCTCGATCACGAGCACGCGCTTCAGCTCCAGCGAGCCGGGCAGCCACCGGGCCGCGGCGAGGATCACGAGCGGCAGCACCGCCAGCCGCACCGCCGCCGCGCCCCAGGTGATCCGGGGGTGGTAGAGGGTGCGGGGGTCGTCGAGATGGTTCGCCATCATCACGCCGATCATCAGCAGGCCAAGCGGGATGGCGCAGCGCCCGAGCATCCGCACGGCCTCCATCACGGCCACGGGGACGTGGGCACCGAGCCCGGTCAGGTTGGTCACCACCGCGATGACGAGCGTGACCGTGATGGGATTGACCAGCTTGCGCCAGCCAGACCGGGGCGAGAGCCCGGTGAGCACGAGCACGCCGACGGTCCACATCGCGGCCTCGACGCCGACGTTGTGGACGAGGAGCACGCCGAGGGTCTCCCGGCCCCACATGGCGTCGACGATCGGGATTGGGATATAGCCAAAGTTGCCAATGCCCGCAGTGAGCGCGAACGAGCGCAGGCCCTCATGCTCCTTCAGCCCCAGCCACCGGCCGGCCTGCAGGGCCACCGCGACGCCGCAGGCGGCCAGGAGGAAGCCGATGAGGGGTGGCAGCCAGACGTTGCCCGGCGCTCGCATCGCGGTATTGCCCACCACCGCATCAAAGATCAGGCAGGGATAACAGACGGCCACGACCACGCGCAGCAGGCTGGTCTCGGCCGGGCCTTCGACCCAGTGCTTGCGCCGCAGGACCACGCCGACCGCGACCAGCGCAAAGACCGGCAGGATCAGCAGCAGGAGCTGGGCGTAGGTGGGCATGATTCGGTGGACGGTGGCCAGGGGACGGTGGACAGAAGACCGACATCCGACAATCCGTCATCACGGATTTCTTATCGGGGCCCCGTCGACTCCGAAATCTGCCGACCGTCCACCGTCCGCCGCCCCCAGATTTTCCGGACTTGCGGCGGGCTGGCGAGCACGTTGCAGTCACCCCCCCTTCACCCGTGTCCACGATCCTCGAACGCGTTCCCGTCGGTCAACGAGTCGGCATCGCCTTTTCCGGCGGTCTCGATACCAGCGCCGCCCTGCACTGGATGCGCGCCAAGGGCGCGATCCCCTACGCGTACACGGCCCACCTCGGCCAGCCGGACGAGCCCGATTACGACGATATTCCCCGGCGGGCACTGCAATATGGCGCCGAGAAGGCCCGCCTCATCGATTGCCGCGCCCAGCTCGTGTCCGAGGGTATCGCCGCACTCCAGGCCGGCGCCTACCACATCACGACCGCCGGCGTGCCCTATTTCAACACCACCCCGATCGGCCGGGCCGTGACCGGGACGATGCTGGTCGTCGCGATGCGGGACGATGACGTCCATGTGTGGGGCGACGGCAGCACTTTCAAGGGCAACGACATCGAGCGCTTCTATCGCTACGGTCTGCTGGCGAATCCCGCGCTGAAAATCTACAAGCCGTGGCTCGACCAGCAGTTCATCGACGAGCTCGGCGGCCGCAAGGAGATGTCGGAGTACATGCAGACCCACGGCCTGGCCTACAAGATGAGCACGGAGAAGGCGTACTCCACCGACTCCAACATCCTCGGCGCCACCCACGAGGCCAAGGATCTCGAATTCCTCAACAACGGCGTGAAGATTGTGCAGCCGATCATGGGCGTCGCCTTCTGGCGCGACGACGTGACGGTCAAGCCGGAGCGCGTGACCATCCGCTTCCTCGAGGGTCATCCCGTGGCCCTCAACGGCACCGAATACCCGGACGCGGTGGCCTTGATCGCGGAAGCGAACCGCATCGGCGGCCGGCACGGTCTGGGCATGAGCGACCAGATCGAGAACCGCATCATCGAGGCCAAGAGCCGGGGCATCTACGAGGCGCCCGGACTCGCCCTGCTCTATATCGCCTACGAGCGGCTCGTCACGGCCATCCACAACGAGGACACCATCGAGCAGTACCGGGACAGCGGCCGGCGCCTCGGAAGGTTGCTCTATCAAGGCCGGTGGTTCGACCCGCAGGCGCTGATGCTGCGTGATCAGGCGCAACGGTTCGTGGGCCGCGCGATCACCGGCGAGGTCACCGTCGAGCTGCGCCGCGGCAACGACTACACGCTCCTGGACACCACGAGCCCGAACATCACTTACAAGCCGGAGCGCCTCACGATGGAGAGAGGCGAGGCCTTCTTCACGCCGCAGGACCGCATTGGACAGCTGACGATGCGGAATCTCGATATCACCGACACCCGCGCCAAGCTGCAGACCTATACGCAAACGGGCCTGCTCGCGCCGGGCGGCGGTGGCGGCCTGCCGCACCTGCTCGGTGGCGGCGATAAGAAGGCGGAGTAGGCGTTCGTTTGCGGGAAGGACTGGACGCTTCGATCCCGGGTGGACCTCCACCCCGGGATCGAAGCCGGCAGAGGTCTGCCGGCGCTACATCCGGATGAGCGACCTGCCCTATTTCCCGCCCGCCAGCAGGGAAAGGATGGCCTTCTGAACGTGCAGCCGGTTCTCGGCCTCGTCGAAGATCACTGAGCGCGGGTTGTCGAGGACGGCCTGCTCCACTTCCTCGCCCGGGTGCGCCGGGAGGCAGTGCATGAAGAGCGCGTCGGGCTTGGCCGCGGCGAAGAGCTTGCCGGTGATGGCGTAGGGCTTGAGCAGCGCCAGGCGTTTCGCCGCCTCGGCCTCCTGCCCCATGCTGGTCCACACGTCGGTGTAAACGAGATCGGCGCCGGCGACGGCCTCGTACGGATCGGTGGTGAACTGGAATTCCTCCGTGCGGCCCTCAGACTTGAGCAGGGCGCGGATTTCCGGGCCGGGCTCGAAACCCTTCGGGCCGCCCAGCGAGATCTTCATGCCGAAATGACTGGCCCCGAGGATCCAGGAGTTGGCCATGTTGAAGCCGGTGTCGCCGAGGAAGGCGATCTTGCGGCCCTTCAGCGCCCCGACGAGATCGCCACCGGGCACGGCCCAGCGCTCCGCCGCCGTGAAGGCGTCGGAGTAGATCTGGCAGGGATGTAGGAAGTCGGTCAGCGCGTTGATCACCGGCACGCTCCCAGCCGCAGCCAGGCGCTCCACGTCGGCATGCGCGTACGTCCGGACGATCAGCCCGTGGATGAAACGCGAGAGCACCCGGGCGGAATCCTCGATGGTTTCACCCCGGCCGAGCTGGATGTCGTTCTTGTTGAGGAAAAGCGGGCGACCGCCGAGCTCATGGATGCCAACCTCGAACGAAACCCGGGTGCGGGTGCTGCTCTTTGAGAAGATCATCGCCCAGCTCTGCCCGGCGAGCGGCAGGGCGCCGGACCGGCCCCGCTCCCGCTTGAAGGTCCGGGCGCGCGCAAAAACCTCCGCCATTTCGCGGACCCCGAAGTCGGTTTCCTTGAGGAAGTGCTTCATGGAAAACGGAAACGACTACACCGAGCCCCCGGCCGGGACCAGAGCAAAAATCGGCATCGCCCAAGCCGTTTTTAACCACGGATTTCACCGCCGGCCCGGATTCGAACCCAGGCATTCGAACCGGTTGGCACCCGAGGCTACGGAGGAAGCGGAGATTGCTTTCGATTCATGCTCCGTGCTCTCCGCGGCCGCCTGTAAAAGCGGCCGAAGGATCGAGATCCCCGTCCGTATTACCGCGCGAAGCGACCGGGCTCCAAATCTGTGGTTACAAAATCGGGAGGCCTGGCCCGCGGTGCGTTTCTGGCCGATTCACATCAGCGCCGAGCAGGCCGAGGCCGCGGTCCTCCTCATCAGCCAGCTGATCCGGAAAACGGCCGGAGGCGCGATGGCGGTGCCTTTACATCCACCGCTCTTTGAACGACCCCAGCGGAAGTCATGGCGCCGATCCGCCAGCCGTTTTGAGACGGCAATATATGCGTAGCTATTAAGGCGACAGAACTAGCGCTCATCCCCCAAGCGCGGTAGGGTTTCAGTATGAAACTGAAACCTCTCAGCAACGGTGAAATCCTCCAATTGCTTTGCGGCGACCTCAATGCCGCCATCAAAGCTTCCTCGGTCGCTGCCGCATATGCGGATGAAACCGCCAACAGTGCGATTTTGGCTGCGAACTACCGCATCGAAATGGAATTCGAACACTCGAGGCTTACTGAGAAACTTGCGGCGGCAGTCGCCGAAGCGACAGCTTCAGAGGCAAAAACGTTAGCAATTGCCACCCTCAACACTGCCCGAACAGTTGCCAATCAGCTAGTCGAGCACCCCAGTGAGGTGGCACGAGCACTTGAAGAGAAAGCCAAAACACTTTCCGCAAGTGTAAGGCTGGCTGCAGAACAATTGCGCGCGGACGGAAAAGCACAGGGAGCGGAAGCGCTCAAAATGGCCATTAATGCCCGGATCGCTGCGGTCGCTGCGGTCGCTGCGGCAACTGCAGCAACAGATAAAGTCTGCGGTCATTTTAAGGCAGCAATTACGCCAAGCGGATCGCCCGAGAAATTAACTGGCAGCTAGCTTGGCGAGAAGGGACCACCGCATAAATCATAACCCCGGTGGGCCGAACCGGCGATCCCGCCGTTGGGCCGGTGCGCGGCGGGCGTGGCTGGGCGCGTTGTCCTTAACGCGCCGCATCCGGATCCGGCGGATCAGGGATCATCCCCTGCCCCGGTCAGCCCTTCGCCGCCAGCGCCGCGCGCAGGATCACCGTCGCCTGGTCGAGCTCCGCGGCGGTGGCGACGAGCGGCGGGAGGAAGCGCAGCACCTGGTTGCCGGAGGGCACGACGAGCAGGCCGCGTTCGCGCAGGTCCGCGAGAAGCGGCGCCGGGTCGGCCGTGAGTTGCACGCCGACGAGGAAACCCCGGCCCCGCACGGCCGCGATGTGCTGCGGGAAAGCCTGCGCGACCTGGTTCAGCTCGGCCAGCCACCGGACGCCCTGGGCGGACACATGCGCCAGCAGCTTCTCGCGTTCGATCACGTCGAGCACGGCGAGCGCCGCCGCACAGGCGAGCGGCGTGCCGCCGAAGGTCGTGCCGTGGGAACCGGGCTGGAACAGCTCGGCCGCGCCCTCGGCGACCCAGATGGCGCCGATCGGAAAGCCGCCGCCGAGGCCCTTGGCCATGGCGATGGCGTCCGGCCGCACCCCGGCATGCTCAAAGGCGTAGAATTTTCCCGTGCGGCCGATGCCGCACTGCACCTCATCCGCCAGCAGGAGCAGATTGTGCTGATCGCACAGCCGGCGCAGGCCGAGCAGGAACTCTGGCGTGCAGGGATTCACGCCGCTCTCACCCTGAATCGTCTCGACGAAGATGGCGGCGGTCTCGTCGTCGATCAGGTCGGCGAAACTCGGGAGATTGTTCAGCTCGCCGAAGGCAAAGCCCGGCACCAGCGGGCGGAAGCCGTGCTGGATCTTTTCCTGCGGCGTGGCCTCATTCCGCCGAACATCCGCCCGTGGAACGCCTGCTTCGCGGCGATGACCTTGTAGCACTTCGCCTCAACCCCGCCGGCCTTCTTCATGCCGTGGAGCCGCGCGAGCTTGAGCAGGGCCTCGTCGGCCTCGGCGCCGCTGTTGCAGAAGAACACCCGGCCGGGGCCGGCGTAACCGACCAGCCGCCGCGCCAGCTCACCCTGGTTCGGGTTGCGGTAGAGGTTGCTGACGTGGATCAGCTCGGCGGCCTGCCGCTGCACCGCGGCCACCCAGTGCGGATGGCAGTGGCCGAGCGCGCTCACCGCGATGCCCGAGGTGAAGTCGAGGTAGGCCTTGCCCTCGTCATCCCACACCTGCGCCCCGCGCCCCCGGGCCAGCGTCAACGGGGCCCGGGCGTAGTTCTTCATCACGTGCGCGTCGTAAAGATCGGCCGTGCTGGTGCGGGTGATGCTTGGGTTCATGGGAGGCCCCGAGCGGGGCGAAGATCGGAGTTGGTAGATGGGAGATAGGGAATCAGCCCGGAAAAATGGCAACGGGAAGTTGGCCGACCGGTGGGAGCGAAAAGGGCACACGACCCTATCTCCCATCTCCCAACTCCCATCTCCTCCAAGGCATCAGCCTTGGACGATCTCCGTCCCGATGCCGTGGTCGGTGACGATCTCCAGCAGGAGTGAGTGCGGCAGGCGGCCGTCGATGAAGTGGACGCGCTGCACGCCTTCCTCGAGGGCGCGCACGGCGCTGCCCACCTTGGGGCGCATGCCCTTGTCGATGACGCCCTTCTTCTTGAGTTCGTCGACCTGGCTGATCTTGAGCGTGGAGATGAGCGAGGCCGGGTCGGGCGGCGCGGAAAGCAGGCCGGGGACGTCGCTCATGTACACCAGCCGGCGGGCGCGCAGCGCGCTCGCGACGCGGCCGGCGGCGACATCGGCGTTCACATTGTAGGGCCGGCCGGCGCTGTCTTCCGCCACCGGCGAGATGACGGGGATGAAGCCGTCGGCGAGCTCCTTCTTGATCAGTTTCACCTTCACTTCGGTGACGTCACCCACGTAGCCGAGGTCGATCTCCTTCCCGTCGTCGTCGGTCGTGATTTTCTGGCAGACGAGCACCGAGTCCCCCGCCATGCCCTTGGGCCGGCCCTTCGCCGCCTCGATTGCGAGGCAGACATCGCGGTTCACAACCTCGTCCAAAGTCTTCTTCACGATCGCGATCGTGGCTTCGTCGGTCACGCGCATCCCCCCGACAAATTTTGCCGCGAGCCCGGCGCTCTCCATCGCCTTGGTGATGGCCTTGCCGCCGCCGTGCACGACGACGACATGAATGCCGACCGCCGCGAGGAACGCCACGTCCGCCGCCACGCGCAGCCGCGCCGCGGGATCGGGGTCGTCCATGAAGCTGCCGCCGTACTTCACCACGAAGATCGAACCGCGGAAATCCTGGATGTAGGGCAGCGCCTCCAGCAGCACTTTCGCCTTCGCCGTCACTTCAGCGACATTCATGGGCGGTCAGGACTCGCGGCCGGCGGCCGCGGAGAAGAGTGTCGGGCTGGAGTGGATGCTCACGGTGTTCAGTACGGTGCCGGAATGATTAGCGCACCCGCGCCGCGCTTTTCCATCACAATTTATGCCGGCGCACAGGAATCTGCACCGCGGATTTTTCGGGATCGGGTTTCCCAAACCGGTTGAACCGCGGATTTCGCGGATAAAACCGGATGCGGAGAGCCAAGCCCGGAAGCGGGAACGCTAATTTTCGCTAATCGACGGCAATCCCTGCCTCTTTCCTCATTAGCGCGGATTAGCGAAGATCAGCGTTCCAGAAAATCCGGTTCGATCCGCGCAATCCGCGGTTAAAAATCCGGGTGGATTGGATGCCTGACATCGAACCGCCTGAAAATCTGCTTCACTCGCCGGGTCGCACGGCCCATTTCCCACTCGTGCCCAGCACCTCCCTCGCCTTCACGTCCCGCGACCAGCACCGCGCGTGGCTCGCCACGCAAGCCGCCCTGCCCGCGGGCTTCCGCACCGGCACCACCCGCTTCGACTTCATCCCGCGCGAGGCGCCGAAGCCCGCGAAGATGACCCTGACGCTGCTCGCACTCGACCGGCCCACGCCGGATTTCGCCGCGATGTTCACGCGCAATGCCTTTCCCGGCGCCCCGGTGATCGTCGGCCGCCAGCGCCTCGGCGAACCGACGCTCGGCGCCATCATCATCAACAACAAGATCTCCAACGTCTGCGCCCCCGGCGGCGTCGAGGCTTCCGAGCAGATCTGCGCCGCGACCGCCC
Organism: uncultured Opitutia bacterium; assembly: GCA_903925425.1. Taxonomy (GTDB): domain Bacteria; phylum Verrucomicrobiota; class Verrucomicrobiia; order Opitutales; family Opitutaceae; genus CAIYFD01. The sequence goes on from CAIYFD010000248.1 coordinate 8,077, forward strand.
AGCTCCTCAACCTCGCCCCGACGCAGGTGCTGCCCAGCTCCACCGGCGTGATTGGCTGGGGTCTGCCCGTCGACGCCATGCTCGGCGCGCTGCCGGCCGCCGTCTCCGCCCTCGCCGGCGGCTCCATCATGCCCGCCGCGGAGGGCATCGTGACCACCGACCTCTACCCGAAGGTCCGCGCGGCCGTCGTCGGCGCCGGCCGCATCACCGGCATCGCCAAGGGCGCCGGCATGGTCGAGCCCAACCTCGCCACCATGCTGGTCTACGTGCTCACCGATCTCGCGGTGCCGCGCGACGTCCTCCGGCCGATGCTCCAGCGCGCCGTCGCCACCACCTTCAACACCATCAGCGTCGACAGCGACACGAGCACCTCGGACACCATCGTCCTGATCTCTTCCGGCCGCGTGCCCTGCCCCGACCTCCCGGCCTTCGAGGCGGCCCTGACCACGGTCTGCCGCGATCTCGCCGAGGACGTCGTGCGCAACGGCGAGGGCGTCCGCCACGTCATCCGCGTCAGCCTCACCGGCGCACCCGACACCGCCCTCGCGCTCGCGCTGGGCAAGGCGATCGTCAACGCCCCGCTCTTCAAGTGCGCCGTCGCCGGCAACGACCCCAACGTCGGCCGCCTCATCCAGGCCATCGGCAAGCACGTCGGCGCCCACGCGCCCGGTACGGACCTCGGCAAGCTCAAGCTCCAGCTCGGCGGCATCGAGATCTTCGCCGGCGGCGTGTTCCAGCTGAACCCCGCCAAGGAGGCGCAGCTCGTTGCCCACCTGAAGGGCGCCGAACTCTACGCCAGCGCCCCGCCGAAGGACGGCGTCTTCACCGCGCCCGTCGACTTCCCGGCCCACGAGCGCTGCGTCGAGATCAGCGTGGCGCTGAACTCCGGTTCCGCCTCGGCGACCGTCATCGGCGGTGATCTCACCCACGAGTACGTGAGTGAGAACGCGGATTACCGGAGCTGAACGTTCACCGCGGCGCGCTCGGGTTCCCGAGCGCGGCGGCCCCTCTCTTTCCCCGTCTTGGCAGCAGGCCCAACCCCTGCATAGTCCGACCCATGCGCCCCCCGTCGTCCCGCCCCGTTGTGCTGCTGGCGGCCGCCGTGATCGCGCTCGCCGGCTGCGCCAAGCGCGAGACCCCGGTGGAGGCCGGACTCCGCACCCGCACGCTTTACCTCGGCAACAGCCAGGAACCGGGTGACCTCGATCCGCAGATCATCACGGCCTACACCGAGAACACCATCGTGCTCGCGCTTTTCGAGGGACTCACCGCCGTCGACGAGACGACCGGAAAATCGGTGCCGGCGACGGCCGAGAGCTGGAAAGTGTCCGATGACGGCCTGACCTACACCTTCATCCTTCGGCCCAGCGCCCGTTGGTCCAACGGCGACCCGCTGACCGCGGCCGACTTCGTCTGGTCGTTCCGCCGCGTCCTCTCGCCCGCCCTCGCCTCCGAGTATTCCTACATGCTCTGGCCGATCCGGAACGGGCGCGCCTTCACCGAGGGCAAGCTCACCGACTTCGCGCAGGTCGGCGTGCGCGCCCCCGACGAGCACACGCTGGTCGTCACGCTCGAGGCCCCCTGCCCGTGGCTGCTCGCGCTCACCGCCAACCCATCGTGGTTTCCCGTCCACCGCGCCACGCTCGAGAAGTTCGGCGCCGCGGACAAGAAGGGCACCCGCTGGACCCGCCCCGAGAACATGGTCAGCAACGGACCGTTCGTGCTCAAGGAGTGGACGCCCGACTCCCGCATCGTGACCGAGGCCAACCCGCGCTACTGGGATGCCGCCCGCAACCGACTGGCCGGGGTCGTCTTCTCTCCGATCGCCAGTGGGGCCACCGAGGAGAAGAGCTTCCGCGCCGGCCAATTGCACATCACGTACGGCCTGGCCCCGGACAAGATCGTCGCCTACCGCGCGGAGTCGCCGCAACTGCTGCGGGCGGACCCGTTCCTCGAGACCTTCTTCCTCTCCTTCAACACCGCCAAGCCGCCGCTCGACAACGCGAAGCTCCGCCAGGCGCTTTCCCTCGCGATCGACCGCACCGCGCTCGCGCGCGATGTGCTGCACGGCAGTGTCGCCGCCGCGGCCGAGTTCACCCCGCCCGACACCGCCGGCTACACGGCGACCCCGGCGCTCAAGACCGACTTCGCCGCCGCCCGCCAGCTTCTCGCCGAGGCCGGTTATCCCGGCGGCCGCGGCCTGCCGCCGCTCGAGCTCCAGGTGAAGGCCGATGACCTCCACAAGATCGCGGCCGAGACGATCCAGCAGATGTGGCAGCGCGAACTCGGCGTCACCGTCACGCTGGCCAACATGGAGCAGAAGACGTGGCTGCAGCGGCTGAACAACCACGACTTCCAGATCAGCACCACGCGCTGGATCGGCGACTACGTCGATGCCAACACCTTCCTCGAGATGTGGATCACCGGCGGCGGCAACAACTGGACCGGCTGGAGCGAGCCCCGCTACGATGCGCTCGTCGCCGAGGCCGGCCGCACCCTCGATCCGGCAAAGCGCCACGACCTGCAGCGTCAGGCCGAGGCGATCCTGCTCGAGCGGCTGCCAATCATCCCGGTCTTCCACCCCGCGCGGGTCTACCTCGCCGAGGCCACCGTGCAGAACTGGGCCCCCAGCCTCCTCGGCACCCACCGCTACCAGTTCATCGAGCTGAAGCGCTGAAACCAGCCGGCATTCTTCACCGCGGATTTCGCAGATGAGGGCGGAGATCGGACCGATCCGTCGGAGCCGTCCGATCTGTCCGATGAAATCAATCATCCTCGCTTCGTTCCCTCCGTTATCTCCTGTAAAAAATATTCCGCGTTAATCAGCGTACCGAGCGTAGCGACAGGATCACAAATCCACGGTCAAAAATTCCATGCGCCTCTCCGCCCTTATTTTCCTCCTTGCCGGCCTGACCACGTCCGCGTTCGCCGCCGACGCAAAGATCGTCCGCCTGCTCCCGGGCTACCGCACCACCGCCTCGTTCCAGCGCCTGAGCGAGTTCCTCACCGGCCGCGAAAACACCGGGAAGGAGACCGTGCTGCGCAGCCAGCCGGCGGCCCGCCAGGGTTACTACTGGTTCCTGCGCCTGGAGAATTCCGGCGCCGCGATCGCCGAGGCGACGTTCGAGCTCCAGGTGATCACACCGGCCAATCCGGAACCGAGATCGTTCACCTTTCGCGCCGCGGTACCCGCGGGATCGCATGTTTTCGACCTGGGCCTGACCGGCACCGACTGGCCCGACGCCGGGGCCACGCCCGTCGCGTGGCTGCTCCGCGTCCGCTCCCCCGCCGGCGAACTGGTCTCCGCGCAGAGCTTCCTCTGGAGCAAACCCGCCGCGCCGGTGGCGCCGTGAACCCGTGAACCCGGATTCCTGGTCCGCGTGGCAGCCGCTTCCGCTCGCGGGGCCGGCACCCGAACCCGCGGTGCTCGCCGAGACGCTCGACGGCGGACAAGCCTTCCGCTGGAACCGGATCGAAGGCAGGGCTGAGGCGGTGCTTCAGCCGCCATCGATTCCCGGTAGGGCGGCGACTCCGCTCGCCGCCGCGATCAAGGTATCCGGCGCGGATCGGAATCCGCGCCCTACCAGTTTGGACGTTGTCTACCGCGGCCAGTGGTCCGATTGCCTGGCCGAGATCCGCTTGGAATCCGATCGGATTGAATGGCGCGCCCCGGCGGCGATCGAAACCCGCGTGGCCGCGGCCATCGGCCCGTACTTCGCCGCCGGGCACGATTTCCACGCACTGGCCGACGGGCTGCCCTGGCGGAGCGACGCCCACCTCGCCGCCTGCCTGCAGGCATTTCCCGGGCTGCGGCTGCTGCGCCAGCCATTCGGCGAAACCCTGCTCGGCTTCCTCTGCAGCGCCACGAAGCAGATCGTGCAGATCAAACAGATGCTCGCGCTGCTCGCGGAGCGCCATGGCGCACCGGTCGCAACCGAGCTGAAGACCGAAGCCCGAGGACAGAAGCCCGACAGGATTTGCCTGTCACCGTCCTCCGTCCTCTGTCCTCCGCCGTCTGCTGCGCTTCCAACATGGGAAGCGCTCGCCGCACTTCCGGAGCCTGAGCTCCGGAAGTGCCTGCTGGGATTCCGGGCGAAATTCATCCACGGGACCGCCCAATTCCTCGCCGCCCACCCCGGCTGGCTGGAGGAAACCGAGCATCTGCCCTATGCCGCCGCGAAGGAGCGCCTTTGCTCGCTGCCCGGCGTGGGCGAAAAGATTGCCGACTGCGTGTTGCTCTTCGGTGCCGGCCGGCTCGAGGCGTTTCCGGTGGACGTCTGGATCCTGCGCACGATGACCGAGCGCTACGGACTCCACGGGTGGAAACCCGCGCACGTCGCCCACTTCGGCCGCACCCATTTCGGCCCGCTCGCCGGACTCGCCCAGCAATACCTTTTCGCCTACGAGCGGCGGCAGTCGTAGCGCTGGGCGGCGATCGCGGCTTATTTCTGGATCAGCTCCACCTCGTAGCCCTCGGGGGCGTCGATGAAGGCGATCAAGCTGCCGCTGCCGGTCGCGGTCGGGCCGTCGCTGAGCTTGTAGCCCTTCTTTTCCAGCCCGGCGGCGAACGCCTTCAGGTCCGTCACCGCGAACGCGAGGTGCATCAGATCGGGCTGCACCTGCACCGACGCGCTGTTCGGCAGCTGGCAGAGCTCGATTTCCTCGTCGCTGTTCGGCGTCGCCAGAAACACCAGCTGCGCCCCGCGCGGCGAGGTGTGCCGGCGCGAGACCTTCAGCCCGAGCGCCTGCTCGTAGAATTGCACGGTCCGCTCAATGTCGTTCACCCGCATGCGGGTATGGAGAAGTTTCGTGACCATGGCGCGGAGGTTGGTGGGACGACCCGACCCGCGCAAGCATCCCAATCCGACCGCGGACTTCGCGGATTCACGCGGATGGAAATGGAATCAGGCGGATCAGCGGTCATCAGCGAAATCCGCGGAAAAGTTCGCGCTAACTATCCCGCGGTCTGCGCCGATTAAGGAGCATCCCCCCAACGTTTATGGTCCTGCCCCACACCAATCCCGGTTTCCC
>CAIYFD010000249.1 GCA_903925425.1 uncultured Opitutia bacterium
CGACGAGACGGCCTTCGGCGGCCGGGCCTGACGTGGTGCCGGCGATGAAACTGCTCCTCGCTTCGGGCAACGCGAACAAGGCGGAGGACTTCCGTGCGATCGTGGCCGCTTCCGGCCTCGCGGTGGCGATCGTGTCGGCCCGCGAGGCCGGCGGGATGCCGCCCGTGGCGGAGGACACCGGCACCTTTATGGGCAATGCGCGCCAGAAGGCGCAGGCCCTGCGCGCGCGTCTGCCGGCGGGCTCCTGGGTGCTGGCGGACGACAGCGGCCTGTGTGTGGACACGCTCGGCGGGGCTCCCGGAGTGGAATCGGCCTACTTCGCCGGCCCGGCGGGAGATGGCGCGGCCAACCTCGCGAAGCTGGTGCGGGAGCTGGCCGGGGTGCCGGATGACCGCCGCGTGGCCCATTTCATCTGCGTGTTGCTCGTCGCCGGCCCGGAGGGGCAAGAGTTCATCTTCGAGGGCCGCTGCGACGGGCACTTGCGGCGCGAGCCGCGGGGCGGGGCGGGCTTCGGCTATGATCCGTTGTTCGTCCCCGAGGGCGAAGGGCTGACCTTCGCCGAACTCGGGGACGCGGTGAAGAACCGCGTCAGCCACCGGGCCCGGGCCTGGGCCGGGCTCTCCGTCTGGCTGCAGGGCCGGGCTTAAAGCGCGTTCACCTTGGTGGTGTACTGCGCCGCGTTGAGGATGTAGCTGAAGTCGACGCGCCGATAGGAAATGACCTGCGGGCAGATGGGCGGGTACTTGCCGTTGGCAAAGGTCTGGTCGAAGCCCCAGCGGCGGACGGGCGGCTGGTAGTACGAGATGGACCAGTCGGCGGTCTGGATGCGCGAGCTGAACATGGAGACGAGCGAGCCGCGAATGGCGACGGTGTTGCTACCCCAATTCTCGAGGAAGCGCGGCAGATTGTGCACGCCGCCGCTGAAGATCTGGGTGCCCGAGGCGGTTGGCGACGTGGTGGTGGTGCCGGTGATGAGCGCGGCGGCGACCTCGGTGCTGGCGGAAGCCGCGGGAGCGGCGGTGGTGAAGCTGCCTTTTGCGGAACTGGTGCCATTCGTGGTCGGAGCGAGCTTGGTGCCGGCGGCCGTGCCGAAGTAATTTGGGGAAAGGATGGTCGTGGCATCGGCCGCGATGGCGCAGGGCGCCTGGATGCTGGCAGTGATGGCGGTTCCAGGTGAATCATCGGGGAAAAGCGCGGAGTTGTCCGTCGCTCCGGTGGTGACCGTGCCATTGGCATTGTAGTGCCCGAGGATGTAAACCGGGGCGTTGGTGGCCACGGTCAAGCCGGTGATGGCGTTGGGTGCGCTGGCGCCGGTGGGCGTCAGCGTGCCGCCCGTTGCAACCGTGCCGTTCGCGAGCATGACCGCCGTGTTGGTGGTCGTACCGGCGCTGGAGACGTCGACGTAGATCCCGCCATTCCAGCCGGTCGACCCGGCGGCGTACGGGTCGAAGCCCGTGTTAGCCGTGCCCACGCCCCACTTGGTGGTGTTGTCCTGTTTCAGAATGTCGGTGCCGGCCACCGGGGCGGCCGCCGAGGTCATGTTCGTGAGGGCGGTCTTCAACAGGGCCATGTCGACCTGCACGAGATTGATGCCCTTGGACTGGTGCTGGTCGTACATCCCGCTGGTCACGTTGTTGGAGGCGTCCTTCACGTACGGAATATATTTGATGATATTGGAGGGGAAGGTGCCGATCGTGGATGTGGGGGTGGAGCCGGCGAACGTGGCGGTGGCGAGCTTCAGCCCCCCGTTGGGTCCGATGTTGGTCGACAGTGTGCCGGACGGTGCGGAATGAGGATCCCCGTACAAGGTCGCGGTGGTCACGAGGCCCGTCGCGTCCACGGACACCTTCAGGTAGAGGCCGGCGCGGTTGGCGAACTTGGACTCCTCGATCGACTGCTTGGCGGTGTAATAGGGATCACTGGTGGACGGCAGGGCCATCGTGGGTTCGATGAGCGAGTGCGGGCCGTAGCCATGGCCGTAACCGGCGCCGGTGCCGACATTCGCGCCGTCATCAGCGATCAGGTCGGTGGCATGGATGTCGACTCCGCCGGAGGTGCCCACGACCTCGCTGAAGCCCATCGGGTTGTAGGACGTGATCCCCATGGCGGCGGTCTGAAGGTTCCCCTTCCACGTCTGCGAAGCGAACTGGCTGAAGCTGGCGGTGCGGGCGGCGGTCACCAAAGCCGTCAGGGTGCCCACTCCCGTATTCGCTCCGGTGGCGCCCATGGTGCTGTCCTTCCAGACCCCGGAGACCAGCATGCTCGTTGGGCTTCCGTTGGTCGTCGAATCGGTGGAAAAATTCACGGCGGTGGTTGAGCCGATCGTGCCGCCGTCCTGCTGGGCGGTGGTTGAGGTCCCGCGCCAGGAATGGAACAGGTTGCCGGAGGCGGTGACCGGACCATGGAAACTCAGGGCCGCGGAGCCGACCGGGCCGGTGAAGATGTTGCCGTTCACGTGGACCGGACCGTAGATATCCATCTGCGGGGAAGGGTGGAATTCAAGGTCGTTGGCGCTGTAGAAGATCGCGTAGGCGAACAGCGGCGCACCGCGGACCGAGACTTTTTCCTCGATGTAGGCGGTGACGGGTGCGCCGGACGGCGGCTGGACCGTGGCCTTGCTCAGGACGGTGACGTCGCGCCGGTAGCAATAGCGGCCCACCATCGGGTCAAAGCGGTTGTTGATGTCATTCGGGTCAATGTAGTACAGCCCGGACGAGGGCACCTGCGTGACGGTGCCGGCCTTCAGTTCGATCGTGCTGGTGTCCACGTGGCTGCCGCTGAAGAAGCTCGTGGCGAGAGAGGAGGGGAAAGAGACCGGGTTGGAGCCGGAGGATCCGAACGTGGGATTCATCTTCACGTTGAAGGCGTTGGCCACCTGGAAGCAGCCGTACTCTGCCACCGCCTCGGCGGCGTTCCGCGCCTCGAGCCAGTAGGCGCTGCGGGAGTTGAGGCGGCGCTCGCTGAGCGACCAGGTCATGACCGAGCCGGTCAGGAGCAGGAGGACAAAGCTGAAGAGGATGACGGTGATCAGCGCCGAACCGCGTTGCGGCGCGTGGGTGACGGGGCGGGATGAGGTTTTCATGGGAGGGCGTTCAACCACGGGGGGAGACGGTGAAATTGTAGGTGTTGCCGGTCTGGCTGGTGGTGCCGACCTCGGTGAGGGACTCGGAGATCTGGGTGTCGATCATGATGCTGCGGTTCTGGAAATTGTAGAACAGGGCCGGGGTGACCGTCGTGCCGGAGGCGTTGGTGGCCAGACCCTGGGCCAGCTGCGTGACGATCGGGTACGACGCGGCCGTGCCGGTGACCGCGTTGTTGATGATGGTGTAAATCGGGTTGGACGTCGTGCTGACCGCGGGACTGACGGTGATGTCGAACCGATGGACGGGCCCGGAGTTCAACGTGGTATTCGTCACGTCGCGGTAATAACCCACGATGCGGTTGATCATGCTGACGCCGTAGCTCGTCTGGGAAGGATCGGTGTAAACGAGCACGAGGAAATCACCGACCTGGCCGTTGACGAGGGAAGCGTCGGTGGTGACGCCACTGACCGTTGTGGAGCGCGTCGAGAAATCCGGGTAGAGTACAAAGAAGTTCGCGGTCACGGCGTCTGAGTCGATCTGGCTCGTGAACGAGCGGATGTCGCGGTTGATCATCAGCCGAGCGCGGTCCATGTAGTAGATCTTGGAGCCTTGGCTGAACGCGCTGATCATGCCGATGACGACCAGCGTCATGATCGTCGACGCGATCATCAACTCGACGAAGGAAAAGCCGCCGCAGCGCTGCCGGAGTGAGGAAGGGAATTTTTTCACGGGGGAAAGATTAGAAGGTTTGGACGGCCGAGCGGACCGTCCGGACCGAGTCCTTGAAGTAGCTGACGCGGCTTCCGTTCGTATACTGCCACGTGTAAACGAGCGTGATGCCGTAGGCCTTGCATTTCGGCGAGGACGTCGGCGTGAGGTCGGTGATCTGGACCCAGAAATTCATCCGGAGATCGGCCCGTCCCGGGGTGGTCGTGGGATAGTTGTTGGCGCTGGGCCAGACGCTGGTCCAGGTGCTCGTGCCACTCGCGTTTCGGCTGTCCATGTCAAAGGTCTGCAGGTTGTCCACGGCGCCGGTCGGGCTGACGCCAAGGGTGCCGCCGGTGAGGGTGGCGATCGCCACGGTCGACGGGGTGGTGAAAAGCGTGATGGGCGTCGTGCTCTGGTCCTTCATCGTGGGCAGCTCGTACGAGACCGTCAGCCGGGGGTTGAACTGCGGATCCGTCGCATCCGCGTTGATGAAGTTCTGCAGCGGCATGTTTTTCAGCTGCTCGATGTAGCCCTGCACGATCGTGACGGCGCAGTTCTGGGCAACACTGGCGGCGGCGAGGCGGCGGGTTTGCACGAACGACGCGAGCACGGAGGACATGATCACGGCCATGATGCCCATCGAGATCATGACTTCGAAGAGGGAGAATGCCGAGGTGCGGCGGCGAATCAGCGGGGAGCGGGGGATGGGGGGGCGCATGGCGGTTCGATTTCGTAGAACGCTAGCAGAAATAATCGCACAGACCTAGTGCGATGCAGGCCTGACTTGGCCTCTACGCGACTAGGGCCGAACGGCTCTATCCCCGGGTGCGACAGGGAGTCGGCCGCGGTTACTTGGCGGCGGGCGGGATCGGGGCTAGACCTGCCGGAGGCAGGTGCCGGATGATCGGGGTGCCGTTGCCCTCCGCCTGCAGGGAAGCGCAGCACTTTAGCGCGGAAGGCCGCCGGGCGTTGCTGATCGCCGCGCGTCGCCGTCTCACGGCGAGCGCGGCTTGTCCTGGGCGTAAAGCGCCGCGGCCTGAGCGCGCCGGGAGACATTCAGCTTGTCGAAGATATTGCTGAGGTAGTTCTTCACCGTCTTTTCGCTGAGGTGCAGCTCGTTGCCTGCCTCCTTGTTGGTCCGGCCCTCGGCGATGAGCGCGAGCACGCGTTTCTCCTGGGGTGACAGCGCGGCGAGGGCGGCCTTCTCGTTGCCCGCGCCGCCGGTCCGCACCAGGTCGATCACCCGTGCCGTGATCGCCGGGTCGATGATGGATTTGCCCGCGGCCACCTCCCGGATCGCGTGGAGGAGGCCCTGGCCATCGATCTCCTTGAGGAGGTAGCCGTGCACGCCGGCGCGAATCGCCTCGGCGATGAGGGCGTCGTCGGCGACCGAGGTGAGGATGAGAACGCGCGTGGTTGGCGCAGCCGCGAGGATCTGCCGGCAGGCGTCGAAGCCCGTGCCGTCGGGCAACCGGATGTCGAGGAGTACGACGTCGGCCCGGCCCTTCGCGCAAGCCGGCGCAGCCCCGGCCACCGTGCCGGCCTCGCCGACGAGCTCGAGCCCGGGATCGCCCGCGAGCAGGGAACGCAGGCCCATGCGCACGACCTCGCTGTCGTCGACCATGGCAACGCGGATTCGGGGGACGGCGGGGGATTTCATGTCGGCGGCAGAATGGGGACGGTGACGAGCAGGCGCGCGCCTTTGCCCGGCCGGCTTTCGAGCTGCAGGCTGGCACCCAGGCCGGCGGCGCGCGCCTGCATGTTGCCGAGGCCGTGCCCCGAGCTGCGTTTCGTTTGGTCGAAGCCGGCGCCGTTGTCCTGCACGAGCAGGCAGACCTCGTGGTCGCTGCGGTGCAGGCGCAGGGTGACGGCGGTCGCGCGGCCGTGCCGCAGACTGTTGCTGATCGCCTCGCGGCCGATCTGGAGCAGGTCGGCACTCTGGGCCTCCGTCAGCAGTCCGGTCGCGTCCTCGTCGATCCGGAGATCGAACGCGACCTCGCGGCCGGCGCGCAATTCCTCGGTGAGGGTCAACACCGCCTGCGTGAAGCCGGCGTGGCGCAGATTCTCCGGCGCGAGTCCGAGGAGGTAGGTCCGGACCTCGCGGATGGTGGCGTTGAGGCTGTCGCGACATTGGTCGAGGCGGCGGTCGGACTCGGCGGGATCGGTGCGGGCGAGATCGCGCGCCGACTCCAGCGTGAGGCCGACGGCGTAGAGCGACTGGATGATGCCGTCGTGCAGGTCGCGGCCGAGCCGGATCTTTTCCTCGAGTGACTGGCTGAGGCGCCGTTGGTTGAGCAGTGCGTCCTCCTCGGCGCGGCGGCGTTCGTCGCGCTCGCGGTCGAGTTCCTGGCCTTGGGCGACCGAGGTGCGGGCGAGATGTTCGAGGGTGCCGGTTTCGGCGTGGCTCTGGGTGGCGAAGGGCGCGACGGTGCCGGCGCGGCTATGACCGAGTAAAACGATGCCGACGAGCAAGGCAGCCACGGCGGGGACAACGACGACGAGTCCGAGGAGGAGGCGTTCGTTGACCATGGCCTGGCGCAAGGTGGGGGACATGGAGACGGTCACGTGGGCCGTACCATTCTGGGGCGCAAGCGGCTGCACGGAGTAGTCGAATTCCAGATCGGTCGGGACCCGCAACAAGACGCCCGGGTTGGGCGTCACGACGATTTGTACCCCGAGCAACTTGGCGTGGACGGGCAGGGAGCGGTCGAAACCCGGCGCCTTGGGATCGACCGGCAGCGCAGCCAGCAAGTCCGCGAACTGCTGCCGCTTTTCGTCCACCAGTTCCGTCCGGATCTGCGCCGTCTGGCGCTGCAGCCAGCCCCGAGCGAGCAGGCCCGCCCCGACCAATCCGAGCAGGAGCAGGACCGAGTAGCCGATGAGGCGGGGAAGGGAGTTCATGCCGGCTGGACCATCGGCTGTCAGGCTGCACGGGTTCGGGTCACCGTCAAAACTTTCGACATTTGCCCCGGGGCACCTTTCGCTGGCCGGCCCTGACCATGAAACCGTTCTATATCACCACCGCGATCGACTACGCGAACGGTTCGCCGCACCTCGGCCATGCCTACGAGAAGGTGCTGACGGACGTGATTGCCCGTTTCCGGCGACAGATGGGCGACCAGGTCCACTTCCTCACCGGCACCGACGAGCACGGCCAGAAGGTCCAGGCCACCGCGCGCAAGCAGGGCGTCTCGCCGCAGGAATTCGTCGACGGCATTAGCGCCCAGTTCAAGGCGCTGCTGCCGCGCCTCGGCGTGACCAACGACGACTTCATCCGCACCACCGAGGAGCGCCACAAGTCCGTGGTCTGCCGCCTGCTCCAGCAGCTCTTCGACCAGGGCGACATCTACCTCGCGGAGTACAAGGGTTACTATTCAACCCGCCAGGAGCAGTTCCTGCAGGAGAAGGACCGCCAGCCCGACGGCTCGTGGCCGGAGCTTTTCGGCGAGGTCACCGAAATCACGGAATCGAATTACTTTTTCCGCCTGAAGAAATACCAGCCATGGCTGCAGGAATTTCTCGCGGCCCATCCGGACTGGATCTTTCCGCGTTTCCGCCACGCGCAGGTCGCTGAGTTCCTCAAGGAGGACATCAACGACCTCTGCATCTCGCGACCACGCGAACGCCTCGAGTGGGGTATCACGCTGCCGTTCGACGCGAAGTACGTGACCTATGTCTGGTTCGACGCGCTCGTGAACTATTACTCCGCGGTGGCCGACCGCCCCGGGGTCTGGCCGGCGACCTGGCACGTCATCGGCAAGGACATCCTCGTGCCGCCGCACGCCGTCTACTGGCCGGCCATGCTCCATGCGCTGGGGCTCCCACTGCCGGGCGGCATCATCGCCCACGGCTGGTGGTCGATCCGCGGCAGCAAAATGTCCAAGAGCACCGGCAACGCGGTCGACCCGCTGGCACTGGTCGACGAGTTCGGCGCCGACGCCTTCCGCTATTTCCTGATCCGCGAGATGAACGTCGGGCAGGACAGCGACTTCACGCGCGAGCAGTTCCTCGTGCGCTACAACAGCGAGCTCGCGAACAACCTCGGCAACCTCGTCAACCGCGCGCTGAACATGACGACCCGCTTTGCCGGCGGTGCCGTGCCCGCGCCGGATGGTTTGCAGGATCTCGACCGCGAGCTGCGGGCGCTGTGGGAGAAGACCCGCGACGAGTTCATCCCGCTCTGCGAGGGCTTCCAGTTCCACACGGCGCTGGAGCGGGCGATGCTTTTTCTGACGGAGACCAATGCCTACATCGAGAAACGCGCGCCGTGGAAACTCGGCAAGTCGGCGGAGGCGGCTGATCAGGCGCTGCTGCGCACCACGCTCGCCACGATGGCGGAGGCGCTGCGCCTTGCGGTCACGCTCATCCAGCACGTCACGCCCGCCTCGACGCAGCGCATCCTGGCCGTGCTCGGCACCACGCCGGGTCCGGTCTGGCGCGACGAGCTGGTCTGGAGCGAAAAACTCACCGGAGCCAAGGTCGCAGAAGCACTGGTGCTGTTCCCGCGCCCGGCTCCGCCCGCGGCCCCCGAGAAGCCGGCGAAGCCCGAGAAGAAAGGGTAGGGCGGACGTCCGCGCGGTCTGATCCGCCTTCTGTCCTCCTCCCTCCGTCCTCTGGTATGACGATCCTCCCGCTCGATCCCGTCGCGAACGCGACCCCGGAAGCGCTGGAGGCGTTCCTCGGCGAATGCGCGGCGGCGGCGAAACGCGCGGGCCGGCCGCGGCTCGTGAGCATTTCCCTCCAGGTCGGTGCCCTCGATCCCCTCGCGGTGCTGGAGTCGATCTTCGAGCCGGCCCAGCCGCATTTCTACGCGGAGCGTCCGGATCTCGAGACTGCGATCGCCGGGGCGGAGGTGGCCGCCGAGTTCGAGACCCACGGGCCGGATCGGTTCCGCGCCGTCCAAGCGTGGGTGGATGACGTGCTGGAACACGCGATTGCCGTCGGCGACGTGAACGCCCCGTTTGGCGGGCCGCATTTTTTCACGAGCTTCACCTTCCTCGATGAGACGGAACCCGGCGAGCCGTTCCCCGCGGCCCGCGTCTTTGTCCCGCGCTGGCAGGTGGCCCGTGCGGGTGGCGTGACGACCGCCGTGGCGAATCTGCTGGTCGCGCCGGACGCCGACCTCGGCCAGCTGGCCGCGCGGGTCTGGCGGGCCCACGCGAAGTTCCGGGGATTCAATTATCGCCGGGATGAATCCGAAACGGCAGGCGGGGTGGCCTCACCGCGCGCTGCGACGAATCCGGGTGGGGGCGCCCGGACGACAATTACGACTCAGGAAACCGGCCGCTATGTGACCGCCGTCGAGCGGGCGCTGGCCCTCATCGCGGAAAAAACCATCGGGAAGATCGTCTTGGCGCGGGACCTCAACATCGAGGCGGCCGCGCCCCTGCATCCGCTGGAGCTGCTCAACGGCCTCCGGCAGCGCTTCCCCAGTTGCTACGCCTTTTCCCTCGCGAACGGCCGCGGGCAAAGCTTCATCGGGGCGAGCCCGGAGCGGCTGGTGCGCGTGAGCAAGGGCCTGCTCGAGACTGAGGCGCTGGCCGGATCGATCCGTCGCGGGGCCGGCGCGAGCGAGGATGCCGGCTTGGCGGCTGAGCTGGCGCACAGCGACAAGGACCAGCGCGAGCACGGGCTGGTGCTCGAGGCCGTGGCGGGCCGGCTTACGGCCCTCGGGCTGACGCCCGAATTCCCGACGGTTCCGGGTCTGCGCAAGCTGGCCAACGTGCAGCATCTCCATACTCCGGTCCGGGCGACGCTCGGCGACAAGGTCCGGCTGCTCGACGCCGTTGCGGCGCTGCACCCGACGCCGGCAGTGGGCGGCTGGCCGGTGGCCGCGGCCGTGGCCCGCATCCGGCAGCTGGAAGGTTTTCCGCGCGGGCTCTACGCCGGCGCGATCGGCTGGATGAACGCTCGCGGGGGTGGCGAGTTTTTTGTCGGCCTGCGCTCGGCCCTCGTCGAGGGCAACCAAGCCCGGCTTTACGCCGGCGCCGGCATCGTGGCCGGCTCCTCGCCGGAAAAAGAATTCGCCGAGACCGAGCTGAAGTTCCGCGCGATGCTCGATGCGCTGCTGGGGTGAGGGAGGAATCGACTCTCGGCTCTGGACTGATCGCCCGGTGCGGTCTAGCGCTTCGCTCATGCGTTTGGTGGTGCTTCTCGTCGCGCTGATTATCCCGGCCGCCCGGCTGGGCGCCGCCGAGGCGGCGCTGGCGATCCCGCCGGCCGAGACGGGGAACGTCCCGACGGCCGCCCGCGTGGCGGAGCTGGCGGCGGCAGGGGACGCGGGACGCTGGGCCGAGGTGGCGGCGGCGACCCGGACCGCCGCGCTGGCCGCGTACGCGCAGGATCGCACGCAGGCGGCCTCCGCCTGGTACAATCTCCAGCGCTGGGCCGGGCTCTTCGGCGAGCCGCAGAAGGATTTCATCAACCGCTGGATCCCGGCGCTGGTGGCGGCGAAGGCCAACCACATGAACATGCCGACGCGCTACATCCCGAACCCGGAGCCGCTGGGCACGGCGGTTCCGCCCGCGCTGCGGGCCTGGCTGATGGGCAACCTGGCGTTCTCGGACGAATTTTTCTCGCTGCTCTCGCCGGTGGATTATCTCCCGGGGGTCTTCGCGGTACTCACGGACCTTTACCAGGCGGATGCCGCCCGCTTCCGCGAGTATCCCTCGCTCGTGCTGGCGATCGCGCTGGTGTACGATGTGCCGCCGCCGCCGGGGTGGCCGCATGGCCAGGTCTCGGCCGGCGCCCTGCCGCGCCGGCTGCGCCCGGCCCGCGAGGCCTTCGCGTGGTGGGTGCGCGAGGACAAGGCCGGCCACACTTTCCAGCGGCTCACCCGGCTCGGCGCCGACGAGCTCAAGTTCGTCGTCGACGCCGCCGCCCCCGCCGCCGAGCTCGAGTGGGCGCAGCGCACGGTGACGCTGCCGCTCGCGGACTTTGACAAGGTCTACCCGCTCGTCCGCTACCGGCTCGACCGGATGCAGGCCCAGGCTTTTCTCTGGCCGGGGCCGACCTATCGCCTGGCCGACATTCTCCAGAACGGCGGAATCTGCGTGGACCAGGCGTATTTCGCGACCGAGGCCGGCAAGGCGCGCGGCATTCCGACGTTGCTCTTCCGCGGCGAGGGACTCGATGGCCGCCACGCGTGGTTCGGCTACCTCGACGGCAACCAAACGTGGCAGCTCGATGCTGGCCGCTATGCCGAGCAGCGCTTTATCACGGGGCTCGCGCAGGATCCGCAGACCTGGGCCGATCTCAGCGATCACGAGCTCAAGTTCCTTTCCGAGCGCTTCCGGGCGCTGCCGGCGTACGCCCAGTCGCGCGTGCACGGCTTGATGGCTGCCGAGCTGCTGCGGGGCGGGGAAGTGCCGGCGGCGGCGGCCGCCGCCCGCAAGGCGGTGAACTACGAGAAGCGCAACCTGGCCGCGTGGGAGATCCTCCTGTCGGCCCAGCAGGCCCAGAACCTCCGGCCGTCCGTCATCGAGGGCACCTTGCGCGAGGCCGCGCAGGCGTTCCAGAAATACCCCGATCTCGAGATCGGCTTCGTTAATGCGCTCGTGCGCAACCTCCGCGCGCGGGGCGAGACCAGCCAGGCAGACTCCGAGGAGAAGCAGCTCCTCAAGAAATTCCAGAGCGGCCGGACCGACCTTGCCATCCAGCAGGCGGGTGAATTGCTGAAGCGCAGTTTTGCGACGCAGAATGCCGCCGACCAGATCAAGACTTACAACGCCGCCGTCGACAATTACGGGCGCGGTGCGGGCATCGAGTTCTTCGACGAAATCGTCACGGTCTTCGCCGAGCATATGCAGCAGCTGCGCGAGCCCGCCGCCGCCGTCGAGGCGGTGCAGCGCGCCCGCGGGGTGCTGCGGGTCGAGCCGGGCAAGCAGCTCGATCTCGAGATGAAGGCTCTCGAGGCGCGGCTCCGCGGCAAGTAGGCCGGGAGACCAATGCCAGAGCGGCGATTCCGTTCGCCGCCGGATGCGCCGGATGATCGCGGCGGTCACGGAATGACACGCCCTCACCAACGCCGCGTTCAAATATTGCGCGGCGTTTTTACCGGTTCGTAACGCAATCCGGGATCGACTTGTCCGCCGCAGCCGGCACCGTCCGTTTGCCCGTTTACCCCCTGCTATTCAGTCCTGCCAGTGATTTGCTTTTGATCACGACACCCCGCCGCTTTTTTGCCGCCGTCTGCCTGCTGGAGATGGCCGCCGGTCTGCTCGCTCCACTCCCGCTGCGCGCGGCTGAGTACGACCAGCGCATCGCCGGCCTCTCGACGCGCGGCTTGGCGGGCGGGGGCAGCAACGTGATGATCGCCGGCTTCGTCATCCAAGCGGGGGTTCCGAAGACCGTGATGATTCGCGCGCTCGGACCGGGACTCGCCGCTCAGGGCGTTTCGCAGGGCACACTGGCCGATCCGTTGCTCACGCTCTACGACAGCAAGGGCAATGCCCTCCTTTTCAATGATAACTGGTCGTCCACCGACGAGGCGGTGATGCGCGCGGTGGGCCTGACCCCGCCGGAGCGCGGGAGTCTGGATGCCTCGATCGTCGTCACGCTTCCTGCCGGGGTCTACACCGCGCAGGTCAGTGCCCCGGCGGGTGCGACGGGCATTGTCCTGCTCGAGGTCTATGATGTCAGCGGCCCATCGCGGCTGATGGCGATCTCTACCCGGGCGCCGGTCGGCTCGGGGGGCAACGTCCTCATCGCCGGCATGATCGTTTCCCCGGGCACGCTCTACCGCCGCCTCGTGTTGCGGGCGGGCGGGCCGATGCTCGCGCCGCTGCTGCCCGGCACGACCATCTTGTCCAATCCGACCATGTCGGTGATTGATTCGCTCGGCCGGGTCGTCGCCGCCAACGATGACTGGGACGCGAACGGGGCCAATGCCTCCGGACAGATCTCCGCGGCCTTTGCCCAAGCCGGCATGGCCCCGCTGACCGCGGGCAGCCGCGATGCCGCCTTGGTCCTCGATCTGCCGCCCGGCGCCTACACGATTCTCGCGGGCAATGTCGACGCGTCGACGGGCGTCGGTTTGGTGGAGGCCTATGACATCACGCCCGACGGCGGCCTGCCCAGCGACGGCGGCGCGGCGGTGGGGGCGCCGATCCCCACGCTCTACGTGGCCGACCTGCGCCCGACGAACGGGGCGGGCGCGACCGGCTACGGCACCGCCACCATCCAGCTTTCGGCCGACGAGAAAACAGCCATCGTCGGCCTGACGTTCTACAGCCTGACCGGTCGTGCGACCTCGGCCCATCTCGCGATCGCCGGCAACTTCATCAGCGGCCTGCCGACCACGCAGGCGAGCGGCCTGGACTGGACCATCACTCCCACGGGGACTTACAGTGTGGCGGATATCGTCGCCGCGCTGAAATCGGGCCGGGTTTATGTGTCCATCGATACCGCGGCCAACCCGGCCGGCGAACTGCTGGGCTCCTTCGCCCGCACGAGTGGCGCGGCGATCTTCACGCTCCCGGAGGCGGTCCCGGCGGTTTCGCTGACGACGGTCTCGGCGCAGGATGCCGCGCGTTTCCTCAATCAGGCCACCTTTGGGCCCACGACCGCCGAGATCGCGGCGCTCCGGCAGCGCGGCTACGCGGGCTGGATCACCGACCAGCTGGCGCAGCCCGCGACGCTCCATCTCCCCGCGACCGGGGCCGATTTCGCCGCTTACACGCAGAATGCGACCACAACCGCCTCGGTCCCGAGCAACCGGCAGGCTGCCTGGTGGCGGATCTCGGTTACGGCTCCCGATCAGCTCCGGCAGCGGGTGGCCTTCGCGCTGAGCGAGATCTTCGTCATCTCCGACCAGAACACCACGATCAACGGGGCGACCGACGGCGCGGCCAACTACTATGATCTTTTGGCGCGGGGAGCTTTCGGTAATTTCCGCCAGCTGCTGGAGGATGTGACCCTGAGCCCGATGATGGGCATCTACCTGAGCTCGCTCCGGAACGGCAAGGGCACGTTCGATGCTCAGGGCAAAGTCGTCACCTCGGCCGATGAGAACTACGCGCGCGAGGTCATGCAGCTCTTCACCATTGGCCTGCGCCAGCTCCAGCCGGACGGCACGCTCAAGCTCGACAGCACCGGTCAGCCCATCGCGACCTACGACCAGACCACGATCTCCGAGATGGCGAAGGTTTTCACTGGTTGGGCGTTCGCCTCCACCCTGGCCAATCCCAATTTCCGTTCGTCAACCGCCGACTACCTCACCCCGATGCGGCTCTATTCCGACTTTCACGACACCACCGCGAAGACGATCGTGGACGGCCGGGTGATCCCGGCCAACCAGGGCGGCGCGGCGGACCTCCGCATGGCGCTCGACGCGCTTTTCCAGCACGCGAACACGGGGCCCTTCTTCGCGCGGCAGATGATCCAGCGGCTGGTGACGAGCAACCCGAGCCCGGGCTATGTCTACCGGGTCGCGCAGGTTTTCGCCAACAACGGTTCCGGGGTGAGGGGTGACATCGGCGCGGTGGTCCGCGCCATCCTGCTCGACTACGAGGCCCGCTCGCCCGCTCTGCTGGCCAACGCGGCCTTCGGGAAGCTCAAGGAGCCGCTGCTGCGCGCGACCGCGATGTTCCGCGCGCTCGGCGGGGGTTCCAACAGCGGGCGGATCAACATCTCCAGCCCGGACACCTTGCTGGCGCAGGCATCGCTGCGTTCTCCGACGGTGTTCAACTTCTTTGAACCCGCCTATGTCCTGCCCGGCCTGCTCAGTCAGGCCGGTATGTACGCTCCGGAGTTCCAGATCCTCACCGACACCACCGCGATCACGATCCCGAACTTCTACTACACTTACATCTACACGACCCGCACGGCCACCGATCCGAACTCGCAGACGATCGGGCTGACGCTCGACTTCCTGCTGCCGCTCGCGCGGACGCCGGGACCGCTGGTGGACCAACTCGACCAGCTCCTGGCGGGCGCGACCCTGTCTCAGGCGGCCAAGGACCGGGTCATCGCCGCCCTCAATGCCGTGCCGGGTTCCACCAGCGACCTCGAGCGCGTCCGCGCCGCGGTCTATCTCATCATGACCACCGCGGGCGGCGCGGTGCAGAAATAACGGCGGCATCAAAACCATGAAAACCCCGTCCGGACCCCATGATCCCACCCGGCGCCGTTTCGTCGGCCAATGCTGCGCCGCCG
>CAIYFD010000250.1 GCA_903925425.1 uncultured Opitutia bacterium
CTCGCGCGATCATTCCGGCGAAATCCATTGTTCACGCCCCGCGGCGCCGCTGAACTGCCCTCCCCTTCGTCCATGCTTTCCGCCATCACCGCCTCCCTTGTCCCCGAAGCTCGCGGCGGGCCGTTTGTCTTCTGGGACGGCCTTGAGGATGCCTGCGCCCAGGCGGAACAACTTGGCTTTGACGGGCTGGAGATCTTTCCGCCTTCATCCGCGGCCCTCGCCATGCCCGCCGTCGGCGAACTGCTGGCCCGCCACGGGCTGCGCGCGGCCGCCGTCGGCACCGGCGGCGGCTGGGTGACGCGCCGCCTGACCCTGACCCATTCCGACGCGAACGTCCGCCGCGAGGCGCGGGACTTTGTCCGTGCCATGATCGATGCGGCCGGCCAGCTCGGCGCCCCCGTGATCATCGGTTCCATGCAGGGACGCTGGGAGGGCGACGTCACCCGCGATCAAGCGCTCGGCTGGCTGGGCGAGGCCTTGGTCGAGCTCGCCGCACACGCTTCCCGGCACGGCGTGCCAGTGCTGCTTGAGCCGCTCAACCGCTATGAAACCAATCTCTGCCGCAGCCTCGGGGAGACCGCAGCCTGGTTGCGCACGCTGCCCGCGGACAACATCCGCCTGCTCGCCGACCTGTTTCACCTGAGCATTGAGGAGTCCGATCTGGCGCAAGCGATCCACGCCGCCGGCCCGCTGCTCGGGCACGTGCATTTCGCCGACTCCAACCGGCTCGCGGTCGGGCTGGGGCACACAAACATGGCGCCGATCATCGCTGCGCTCCGTGCGACGGGTTACACCGGCTATCTTTCCGCCGAAATCCTGCCCCTGCCGGATCCGGCCAGCGCCGCCCGGCAGACCATGCAATCCTTCCGCCAATGGGTTCCGCGGTCCTGAATCCCCCATGCTCAAAACCTCGCTCACCCATCCTGAAATCCTCCGCGTTCTCGCCCGCGCCGGGCACCACGCCAAGGTCCTGATCGCCGACGGCAACTATCCCGTTTCGACGAAGCGCGGCCCGAATGCCGAGGTCGTCAGCCTTAATCTCGCGCCCGGCGTCGTGACCGTCGCCCAGGTGCTGCGCGCGGTGCTTGGCGTCGTCCCGGTGGACCACGTCAACACCATGGGCATCCCGCCCGACGATCCCTATGCCCAGAGTGGCGAACCGCCGGTCTGGAACGAGTTCCGCACCGTAATCTCGGAATCGGGGGCGCGCCTCACCCTCGAGCCGGTCCTGAAATGGGACTTCTACAAGCATGTCGAAAGCGCGGATCACGTTCTCACCATTCAGACCGGTGATCAGGCGCTCTGGGCCAACGTGCTCCTCACCGTCGGCTGCCGGGTGTCTTGAACCATGCAAACCCGTTCACTCGGCCAAACCGGCCTGCAGGTACCCCGCCTCAGTTTCGGCGCCAGCTCGCTCGGTGCGGAATTCCGCAGCGTCACCCTCGATGAGGTGCTCACCAGCGTGCGCACGGCGCTCGACTGCGGCCTGTCGCTGATCGACACCTCGCCTTTCTATGGACGCGGCATGAGCGAAGTCCTGCTCGGCCTGGCCCTCAAGGGAGTGCCCCGCGATTCGTACCTGCTCTGCACCAAGCTCGGGCGCTATGACCTCACGCACTTCGATTTCTCCGCCAAACGCGTGGCGGAGAGCGTCGACGTGTCCCTGCACCGCCTCGGCACCGACCATCTCGACATCGTGCTCTGCCACGACATTGAGTTCGTGCCGCTCCCGCAGATCGTGGAGGAAACGCTCCCGGCGCTGCGGAAGATCCAGCAGTCCGGCAAGGTCCGGTTCATTGGCTTCAGCGGCTATCCCATGAAGATGTTCCGGAATCTCCTGGAGCGGACCTCGGTGGACTGCGCGCTCAGCTACAACCAATACACCCTGCAGAACACCCGCTTTGCCGACGAGCTTGTGCCGGTGCTAAAGTCCCGCGGCATCGGCGCAATGAATGCGGGCCCCTTCAGCGCGCGGCTGCTGACGAACGCTCCTTTGCCCGCGTGGCTGAAGGAACCGGAAGCCGTCAAGGCCGCCGCCCGCCAGGCCGCAGCGCTTTGCGCCAGCCGCGGCTCTGACATCGCCAAGCTCGCCCTGCAGTTCTCGATCGCGCACGATGACATAGCCACGACGGTCGCGGGCAGCGCCAACCCGCAGAACATCCGCCGCTGGGCGCAATGGGCGGAGGAACCGATCGACCGCGAACTGCTCGCCGAGGTGCAGGCCATCTTCGCTCCAGTAAAGAACCTCGGGCATGCCGAGGGGCTGCCGGAGAACAACTGATTCGCCCGCCGTGAAAGCCATCCAGCTCGAAAAACCCCAGTCGTTCCGCGTCATCGCGACCGCGGAGCCGCCGCCGCCCGGTCCCGGCGAGGCCCTCGTGCGGATCCATCGCGTCGGCATCTGTGGGACCGACTACGGCGGCTACCTCGGCAAAATGCCGTTTTACTCCTACCCGCGCATCCCGGGGCACGAGCTCGGTGTCGAGGTCCTCGCGGTCGGAGCGGGCGTGACCGATGTCCGGCCGGGCGACCACTGCGCCGTTGAGCCCTACATCAATTGCCAACGCTGCTATGCGTGCCGGCGCGGGCTCAACCACTGCTGCGAACAGAGCCAGACGCTCGGCGTGATGTGCGACGGCGGGCTCTGTGAGCGCATGATCCTGCCCGCGCGCAAACTCCACGTCTCGCGCCAGCTCAGCTTCGAACAGCTCGCCCTCGTCGAGACCCTTGCCATCGGCTGCCATGCCGTGGATCGCGGCGGCGTCATCGCCGGCCTGAACGTCCTCGTGATCGGGGCCGGGCCGATCGGGCTGTCCGTGATCGAGTTTGTGAAGATCGCTGGGGCCCGCTGCCTCGTGCTCGACGTGAACGAGGCCCGCCTCGCCTTCTGCCGCGACCGGCTGCGGGTCGCAGCCACGATCCCAGCCCGCCGCGATGGCTCGGAGCTGAAGGCCCTCGAGACCCTGACGCAGGGCCAGCTCGCCGACGTCGTGATCGACGCAACCGGGAACAACCAGTCAATGAGTCAGGCCCTCGCCTACTGCGCGGCTGGCGGCCGCCTCGTGTACGTCGGCATCTCGCAGCAGGAAATCGCGTTTCCCCACGCCACGGTCTTCCACCGCCGCGAACTCACCCTGCTCGGTTCACGCAACGCGCCCTCCCGCGACTTCGCGCGCATCATCGCCCTGATCGAGACCGGCCGGATCGACACCGCGCCTTGGATCACGCACCGCGCGGGCTTCGACAACATGATCGCCGAATTCCCTTCCTGGCTCGAACCGCGCACCGGCGTGATCAAGGCCATCGTGGCACTGACATAAACCAAGTATTCGGACCTCCCCACGAAACTCGATTCCCACCAGCACTTCTGGCGTTACGACGCCACGGACTACCCTTGGATCGGAAAAGGCACGCCGCTGGAGCAGGACCGGCTGCCGGCCGACCTCGCGCCGCTGCTGGCCACCGCTGGAATCGAGGGATGCATCGCGGTGCAGGCCCGCCAATCCCTCGCCGAGTCGCGTTGGCTGCTCTCGCTCGCGGATGAGTCGCCCATCATCAAAGGCGTGGTCGGCTGGGTGGACCTTCGTTCAGGGGAGGTGGGGGCCCAGCTCAAGGAACTGTCCGCCCATCCGCGTTTCCGGGGCGTCCGGCATGTCGTGCAGGACGAGGCCAACGACCGTTTTATGCTCGGGGCCGATTTCCAGCGCGGCATCGCTCAGCTCGCCGACTTCGGACTCACCTACGATCTCCTGATCTACCCGCGGCAACTGCCCGCAGCGATCGAGCTCGTGCGGCGCTTCCCGCGCCAACGGTTCGTCCTCAATCACATCGCCAAACCCGCAATCCGCACCGGAGTGTTGTCACCGTGGCGCGAGCAGGTGCGCGAACTCGCGGCATCCCGGAATGTGCTCTGCAAGGTGTCCGGGATGGTGACTGAGGCCGACCCTGCAGTCTGGAAGCCGGCGGATTTCGAGCCGTTCCTGGACACGGTCTTTGCCGCGTTCGGTCCGGCACGCCTCATGTACGGCAGCGACTGGCCGGTGTCCCTGCTGGCAGCAACCTACGAGCGGCAGCACGCCCTGGTCGCCGACTATGTGAACCGACACGCCCCCACCGCCACGGACAAGATCTTCGGCGACAACGCCGCGTGGTTCTACGGAGTCTCGCTCTAGGGCAGATCTGGCCGCCGAAGGGCGGAGGCTCGATCTGGCTCGAAATGGCTAGCTGCGAAAAGGCGCAGAAAGCGCAAACACGGAGATCGCTCCCGGGCGCGGGCACCCGGACGACAAAAATGGAATTCGTTTTAGGCGGAGCGCCCCCACCGCGCGATAGATCGGTTGCGCATCGCCTGCGCTGCCGGACCGCAGAATTCTCGGGCGCGGTGCCCGGCAGGAATCGCGGCCGTCCCGCCGTAGACTTGGCGAGGGGAAAAGGCGTCGACCCTATCGGATCGGCCGATTCCCGCCCCCGATTACCAACGTCCCACTTGCCTCTACGCGCGTGGCGCCAATGCCGCGCGCAGCTTTTTCACCTTCGGCGCGATCACGTAGGCGCAGTAGCCCTCGGTCGGGTGCTTGGCGAAATAGTCCTGATGATAGTCCTCGCCCGGCCAGAATTTTTCCAGCGGCCCGATCTCGGTGGTGATCGGGTCCTCGAATTTTTGCTGCGCCACGACCTTCGCCTGTTCCGCCGCGGCCTGCTGCTCAGCGCCGGCACAAAGGATGATCGAGCGGTACTGGGAGCCCTGGTCGTTGCCCTGGCCGCCGACCTGCGTGGGATCATGCACTTGCCAGAAGAACTCCAGGAGCTTCTCCAGCGACACCACCGCAGCATCGTAATCGATCTTGATCACCTCCGCATGGCTCGTGCGATGAGCACAGATCATCTCATAGGTTGGGTTATCCTCCGCGCCGCCCGCGTAGCCGGACGTCACCGCCTTCACGCCAGGGAGAAGCTTGTAGGCCGCCTCAGTGCACCAGAAACAACCACCACCTAGGACCAATGAAGAGGAATTGCTCATGGCTTTATTGTGTCCTGCATACGATTCCGTTCGCTCTGAGTGTCAAACGTGCTGCGACGTCCATCTGGCAATTCCGAGGACAGAGGACAGAGGACAGAGGACAGAGGACAGAGGACGGAAGACAGAGGGCAGCCTCGGAAAAGCGATAGGCCGTTCTCGGATGTCCGCCGTCTGTCCTCCGCCATCCGCCCTCGGGCGGTCAATGCCGCCCTGGGCCTCAGGCCCGCTCTTTAGCATTCAGCACCGCAAGATCCTTCCAGTACGACCGCGTCTGCCAGCAGGCCGTGATCAGGGAGACGATCGCGATCGCGCACTGCGCGAGCACCACCGAATTTCCCGGCGTACCGCGGGTGAACTCCATCCAAAAGGCCGACACGGGCAGCATACTCGCGACCTCGAGCCACCAGCGCGGCATCAGGGGCGCATTACTGAAGACCGATGTCACCGCCGCGATCAGGCCGAGTGCGCCGATCGTGAGTGCGTAAACCGCGCCGGTGTTCTTGTTCTTCCGGGCGAGGCCCGCCCGCAACGCGGCGGGGAACGCCAGTCCGCCGGCGACGAGCAGGGCGAGGCGAAGAAATGAAAGCCGCTCGCCGGGACTGTAGAGCCCGCCCCACCAGACGAGGGCGCAGACCACCGAGCCCGCCAGCAGCGTGAACGCCAAGGCGCTCTGCCAGCCGGGCTGGAACAGCGGGGCCACCAGCCGTCCGGGCACCCCGCGTTTCACGAAGTTCCGCCAGTGAATACCCATCGGGAGGCGCACGCTGGCGATCTCCATCGCGGCCACGACGATCAGGATGCAGGCCGCAAAACCGAATTGGTAGCGGGCGAGCTCCGCCTTGCCCATCAGGGCGAACACCGGCACGGGCAGGAAGGCCGGCAGCGCCAGCAGCCGGGTGACGAGCGCATAGTTTTCCGCCGGGGCCGCAATCCGGCGCACCGCGCCGACGAGGAAAAACAGCAGCAGGAGCACGCCGTCGAACACGGCGAGGCTGGGACTATCCGCCGCGAAGCTCAGTGGACCCGCGTAAGCCACCGCGCCGGCCGCGCTGCGGAACGCCGGCATCCCGGTGCCGTAGCCGATCAGGATCACGATCGGAATCGCCGCCATGCGCGGCAGGCCGGAACACCACAGCGCCGCGGCCGTCAGCAGGCCGCAGCCGCTCAGCAACAGGCAGCAACGGAAGGCGTCGTCCGCGAGATCCACCGAGCCGGCGAAATACCGGACAAAGCCATAAGGCAGCATCGAGACGAGCAGGAGGAAACCCTGCGCCACGAGCGAGGCCCACTTGCCCAGCACGATGCGCCAGGCGCTGAGGTGCGTGAGCACGAGCAGGTCGAGCGTGCGGCTGTCGACTTCGGCGCGGAGGCCGACCAACGCGCGCGCCGGCAGCACGAGGAGCAGCATCACCGCGAGCAAGGTCCAGAAGAACGTGTTGCTCGTGTCCGCCGCCGCCGCGCGGGCCGCGGGCGTGGCGCCGGGCAGCGCGATGACCGTGGTCGTCATCGCGACGACCATCACGGCGTGGAAGAGGATCACGATCGCGAAGAACCCGCGCGTGTGCAGGCCCTGCCGGAGCTCCTTGACGAGCACGGCGGGCACCCACGAGGGGAAGTCATTGCATTCAAAAGGAGCGTGCGGGAGCGCGGCAGTTTTCATGACTCCTCCTTTTCATTGGCTTGGGAAGCGGACGGTGCGCGGAGCATTTCCATAAAAGTCTCCTCCAGGCGGCGTTCTTCGCGGTGGAAATCCACCACGCCGATGTTGTCCGCCATCATCCGCTTCAGCTCCTCCCGGAGCAGGGTCGGGTCGCCGGAGTCGAATTCCGCCTTCACACCGTCGGTCAGCTCCTCGAGCACGGACCACTTGGCGCGGTCCTCGAGCCACTTCACCGCGGGTTCCACGGCGCCCGCGACGGTGATGTTGATGATGCTGATCCCGGCCGTGTTGTCGCCGCGACGCAGCGCATGGGTGTCGCCGTGGTGGACGACCTTCCCGCGATCCATAAAGAGGAGCATGTCACACATCTCGCCGAGCTCGGAGAGGATGTGGGAGCTGATCAGCATCGTCTTGCCGCGTTCGCGGAGGAGATGGATCAGGTGCTTGAACTCGTGCCGGGCCTTGGGATCAAGGCCGGCCACGGGCTCGTCGAGGATGAGGAACTCCGGGTCGTTGATCAGGGCGCGGGCAAGGCACACGCGCTGCAGCTGACCCTTCGAGAGCTTGTCGATCGGTCGGTCGCGGAGCGGGTGCAGGTTGGTGAACTCGGCGATCTCGCCGAGGCGACGGGTGCGCGCCGCGCCGTGCAGGTCCTGCGCGCGGGCAAAGAAGTCGAGGTACTGCAGCACCGTCGTGTCCTTGTACGGCGTGAAGTGGTCGGGCATCCAGCCGAGGCGGCGGCGCACGTCGTTGGGCTGCTCGACAACGTTCACACCCCCGAGCAGGACCGTTCCCTCGGTCGGCAGGTCGAGCGTGGAGAGGATGCGCATCGCGGTGGTCTTGCCCGCGCCATTCGCGCCGATCAGGCCGGTGACCTGGCCGGCCTCGAGCGTGAAGGAGATGCCGTCGACGGCGTGGAAGCCGTTGAAGGTGCGGCGCAGGTTGCGGACTTCGATGAAAGGTTTGCTCATGGGGTGGTGGCTTCCGCCGGGGGCTGGTTCCAGACTTTGGCCGCCGCGAGGCCGGTGACGAGAATCTCGCCATCCTGCCAACGGATGGAGGTGAGAGTCGGAATGGGGGCGAACTCGTTGTCGCCGGTGCGCGCCGTCCAGCGGCCGGGCTGCCGGTGGGACGCCGCCGCAAAGATGGCGCCGAGCGACTTCGATCCGTGCGGCTGCAGGCGCGGCCAGACCGCCGCTGCATCCTTCGCCGCGGTGAGCACCGCGGCCTTGCCGGACTCGAGCGCTGGTGCGGTCCAGACCCGGTCCTGGTCATCGACCCACGCGAAATCCGTCAGAGTCGTCTTCAGGGTCGAGGTCACGGTCGGGGTGCCGTCGGCCGCCTGGGAATTCAACTCAACCTTGCCGGGCGCGGGGACAAAACGCCGAAGCTGGTAGGCCTGATAACTGCGGCTGCGGAACCAGCCACCGGAGGCTTGCCCGGACTCGCGCACGAGTTCCGCTCCGCCCAGCTGGGCGCCGCCAGCCTCGAGCGAGGCCGCGGCCATCACAGCGTCGTCCGGCAGCGCGAAGCTCCGCGACATCAGGATGCCGGTGCGCGAAACCTGGTCCTGGAAAACCGCCGCCCCGCCATCCTCGGGCGCCAGTGCCACCACGCTGCTGCGCACGCCCTCGCCGCCGAGGCCGACGCGGGCCACGACACCTGCGCCCATCACGATGGCGCCCACCAGTGCGATTAGCGGCATCGTGACGAGCGTCCGGTGCCGTTTACCGGCGGGGGCAAAGACGAGGAGATTCACCGGGCCCGCCGCGACGGCGAAACCGATGAGCACATAGACGAGCCAGCGCGTGTCGGAACGCTCGCCGGCACCAAAGGACTCGATCGAGCCGTGGTCCCGCGCGAGCGTCTCGCCGATCGGCAGGCTGAGCGACGGCGCGGACAGCTGGAGCTGGCGGCTGATTTCCGCCGGGGGCAAATAGCCGATCAAACCACTCAGGGGGACGATCGCTCCGGCGCCCACCCGTTCGATCTGGCCCGACTCCTCGGAGTCGGTGGCGAGCACGAGGCGTCCGCCAAGCGCGACCCAGCGGCGGAGCGCCACCCGATGCTCCGCGTCGAGCTTCGTATACTCCGACTGCCGCAGCACCACGGCGTGCAGCGACGCCCACAAGCGCCAATCGGCCGGAAGCGTGGCGGGATCCACCTCGGTCACAGTCGGCGAACCGCGCAGGTTGCCGAGGGCGAGGCGTTCCAGCAGCGAGTCCTTGATCTGGGGCGGCACCACGATCGGCGGCATGGGTTGGATCTCGCCATTGAGCGTGGCCGATAGATCGGTCCAGACCGGCCGGGCGACTCCCGGCCCGGCCACTTCCACCAGAATCCGGCCCGGCTCCGCCGAGCCGAGCACGGCAGAGAAAGGTCCCGGTGAGGCGTTGTCGGTGGCGGCGGCGGTCACCAAGGTCGTGACGGTGAACTTGCGAATCACGCCGCCCGGCAGCACCGGCGCCGGGGACAGCGACACCAGCGTGTCGGCGGGCAACGCGTCGGGCGTCGGCTGCGCGAGCAGCGTGGAGGGACCGGTCTCGGTGATGGATGTGGTCACGACACCGTCGCGGTCCGCAAAGCTGGCCGGCACGGACGGCTGCACAACGCCGCTCCGGCGCAGGTAGCCGTAACGCCAGAGCGCGAGCAGATTGCCGCTGACCGCCTTGCGGTAGGCATCGGCGCGCGAGGTTGGCGGCACCTTCAAGGAGGCCAGCGTTTCCGGTGCGACGTAGGTGATCGTGCGCACGACCTGGCTGGGATCGAGCGCGGCGTGGAGATTAACGATCACGCCCGGCGGCAGCGACTCGGCGGGCGGGCGCACCATCGCGAGCGCGTTGCCCGTCTGCTCAAAGGTGACGACGCCGTTCTGGGTCGTGACCGACTCGCTCACACCCCACGGGGTGTCGAGCAACGTGGTCGGCCCGAGCAGCGCGGTGGCGGCGGCCTCCAGGGCCGCCGCGGCGGCGGCACTGCTGACGGGCGGAGTCGCCAACGCGGGTGCCGGAGGGTTCGCCGCGTAAATCGGCGTCGGTTCGCGGGGCACATTTGGATCCAGCACCAACGCGGCCACGATGCCCGGCACCGCCATCGGGGCATAAATCCAGCTCTCCTTCGTCGCCCCGGCCGGGACCGCGATCTGCACGCCGCCGTTCGTGCGGCCGGGAAACGAGGAGGTTTCGCCCGAGGTGACGGTCACGGTCCAGATCCCGTCGCGGGCCGAGTGGTTTTCCACCGCCACGCGCACGGGCACGAAGCCGAAGTGCGGCGCATAGGTCAGCGGCGTGGACAACCGGATCGTGATGCCAGAACCGCTCACCGTGGGAACGTCGCGGATGCTTTCGGCACGAGCCAGCGCGCCCGCCATCAAGATGCCGAGCAGGCCCACAGCACCCTGCCGACCAACAAAGACCAAGCTCCGCCCACCCGCTTCAAGAGCGGCGCGCAAGCGGGCGAACAGATGCGGGAACGGGATCAAACAGTGGCAAGCGGAAGAGGGGCGACACCGAGGGGCCCGATAAGACGAAGCCTAAGCGGCATCGTTGCACGTCAATACTTCCAAAGGGATGACCGGGAAACGTCCGTCCCGGCACCGACAACCGGAACGTCAACGCGTCAGCTTCCGGTACTTGATCCGGTGAGGCTGGTCGGCCTCCTTGCCCTTCCGACGGCGGTAATCCTCCTGGTAGGCGGAGAAATTTCCGTTGAACCAGTGGACATAGCTGTCGCCCTCAAACGCGAGGATGTGGGTCGCCACGCGGTCGAGGAACCAGCGGTCGTGGGACACCACCACGGCGCAGCCGGCGAAGTTCTCCAGGCCCTCCTCCAGCGCACGGATCGAATTCACGTCGAGGTCGTTGGTCGGTTCGTCGAGGAGGATCAGGTTCGCGCCGCTCTTGAGCAGGCGCGCGAGGTGCACGCGGTTGCGTTCGCCGCCGGAGAGGATGCCGACCTTCTTCGACTGGTCGGCGCCGGTGAATCCGAACTGCGCGCAATAGGCCCGGGAGTTCAGCTCGCGGTTGGCGAGGCGCATGATCTCCTCGCCGCCGCTGATCGCCTGCCAGATCGTCTCATGGTCGGGCAGCGAGTCGCGCGACTGGTCAACGTGCGCGATCTTCACGGTGTCGCCCACGCGCAGCGTGCCGGTGTCGGCCTGCTCCACGCCGGTGATGAGGCGAAACAGCGTGGTCTTGCCCGCGCCGTTGGGTCCGATCACGCCGACGATGCCGCCGGGCGGGAGGGAAAAGTTCAGTTTCTCAAAGAGCACGTTTTCGCCGTAGGCCTTGGAGACATTGACCGCCTCCACCACGAGGGTGCCGAGCCGCGGGCCGGGCGGGATGAGCAGCTCGAACTCCCGTTCCTGCACGGCGACGTTCTGCTTGAGCATCGTCTCGTAGGCGGTGATGCGCGCCTGGGATTTCGTGATGCGGGCCTTGGCCGACTGGCGGATCCACTCGAGCTCGCGGGCCATCGCCTTCTGCCGGCGATCCTCGGTGCGCTGCTCGACCGCGGCGCGCGCCTGCTTCTGCTCGAGCCACGAGGAGTAGTTGCCTTTCCACGGGATGCCGTGGCCATAGGAAAGTTCGAGGATCCACTGCGCCACGTTGTCGAGGAAGTAGCGGTCGTGCGTCACGGCGATGACCGTGCCCTCGTAGCGGGCGAGGTGCTGCTCGAGCCAGTTCACGCTCTCGGCGTCGAGATGGTTGGTCGGCTCATCGAGCAGGAGTATCGCGGGCTTCTGGAGCAGGAGCCGGGCAAGGGCGACGCGGCGGCGCTCGCCGCCGGAGAGTTTGTCCACGGGTTGGTCGCCGGGCGGGCAACGCAGGGCGTCCATCGCCATCTCGACCTGCGGGGCGACATCCCACGCGCCGAGCGCCTCGATCTTTTCCTGCAGGTCGCCCTGCTTCGTCGCGATCTTATCCTTCTCCTCATCCGTCTCCGCCGCGCTCAACTCGTCCCAGGTGGCATCGTAGGCGGTGGTGAGGTCGGTGAAATGCTTCACGCCCTCCTCGACGCAGGCGCGGACCGTGGCGCCGGGGGTGAGGT
Source organism: uncultured Opitutia bacterium (assembly GCA_903925425.1). Taxonomy (GTDB): domain Bacteria; phylum Verrucomicrobiota; class Verrucomicrobiia; order Opitutales; family Opitutaceae; genus CAIYFD01. Next base: position 11,730 of record CAIYFD010000250.1, read on the forward strand.
GCGGCTCCTGCTCGAGGAAACCGACCGGGTAGCCCGGCTCGAAATGCACGCGGCCGTCGATGTCGGTGTCGCGACCCGCGAGGATGCGCAGCAGCGAGGACTTGCCGGAGCCGTTGAGGCCGAGGACGCCGATCTTGGCCCCGTGGTAAAACGAGAGTGAGATGTCGCGGAGGATCTCCTTGCGCTCGATTTTCTTCGAGACGCCCAGCATGGAGAAGATGATCTTCGGTTCGTCGGGCTTGGCCATGCCAGCGACTCAACCGCCCTGGCGTCCGCGGGCAAGCCCAGGCCTTTGGCCAGCCTGTCACGGATTGCATGACAGGCTGGCCGGAGCCCGCCCGCGGTCGCGCCACCTCATTTTACGGCTGTGCTAAAAATGCCACTTCTCGGAAGAAAATCGTCGTGTCCCCCGCGCAACCTACCATCGTTTTTTCTCCGCGGCACCCCCACCCCTTTCCCGCGTTCCGGTCAGCCACCCTTAACCGTCAGCGTCTCCATTCCATGATCCCCATGAAAACACCCGGTTTAGTCCTCGCCGTTCTCGGCCTGCTCATCTTCCGCATTCCCGCCGCCCACGCCCAGGGGTTTAGCGGAAATATCAACGGCACCCCGGGCATCGCGCTGCCGGTCGAAAATTTATACAAACCCGTCTCGGCGGGCCGCACCTACACCGACCTCGAGTTGACCTCCCTCACCCGGGCCGAGGAGGACACCGGCAATCAGGCCGTGCTCGAGGGCGTCGGCAAGCTGGTCAAGGCAGCCAACGACGCCCGCGCCGCCTTGGTGACCGCCAGTCTGACTGTCCCCACCAATGCCGCCAATCTGGAGACCAAGGCCAAGGCGCTCGCCGATGCCGAAACGGCCCTCGCCAACGCCCGGGCAACCACCCTTGCGCCTCTGGTGAAGAAGATTCTGCCGAAATCGGACGAGGCAAAGATCCGCGCGGCCGCCAGCACCATGGAAACACGCGCCACCGCGCGTGCCGCCCTCGCCGCCCGAGCCGCTCAATAAGCCGCCCGCACCCACCCACCCAGAAAACATATTTCAGATGAAAAAACTTTACCTCGCCCTCTTCGCCACCGCCGCCGCCACCGCGGTTTACGCGTACCCCGAACTCAATGTCGCCGATGGCTCCATTGAGTCGGCGGACGGCCTCTTCGTCGGCCGCGAATTCACCCTCGCGAAGGACTTCAAGATGGAGCTGCTCTACAACGTCCCCGCCTCCGAGGGACAGTGGGTTCCCATGACCTGGGACAACAAGCACCGCCTCGTCGTCGGTTCACACAACACCGACCAAGTTTTTCGCCTCACGATTCCCTCCGTCGGCACCAATGACGCGGTGAAGGTGGAGTCGGTCGGCGTCCCCGTCGGCGCCAACGAGGGCCTCCTCTACGCGTTCGACAGCCTGTACATGGACGTAAACCGCAGCACCACGATGCGCCCCGGCATCTACCGGATCACCGACACGAACAAGGACGACAAATACGACAAGGTCTCCGTCATCCGCAACGTCCAGCCCAACCAGACCGGCGGGCCAGGCGGCGACCACGGCACGCACGACCTGAAGCTCACGCCGGACGGCAAGAGGATTTCCTGGGTCGCCGGCAACGAGACCCGGCCGACGGACTGGCAGAGCTCCCGCGTGCCGATGATCTGGGGCGAGGACAACCTCGTGATGCGGCTCCAGCAGACCGGCCCCGGCTTCAACCGCGCGCCTTCCGCCTACATCACCACCTTCGACCCCGAGGGGAAGGACTTTGAGCTCTACGCCATGGGCATGCGCAACCCGGTGTCGCACCAGTACAACAAGGACGGCGAAATGTTCGTCTACGATTCCGACATGGAATTCGACAAGTCCACGCCCTGGTACCGCCCGACCAACGTCCAGCACATCATCAGCGGCTCGGACGCCGGCTGGCGCGACGGTTCGCGCAAACACCCGACCTACTTCCTGGACTACCACGGCGTGATCGCGTCGATCGGTTCCGGTTCGCCGACGGGCGCCGTGTTCGGCACGGGAGCCAAGTTCCCCGCCCGCTACCAGGACGCGTACTTCATCTGCGACTGGTCCTACGGCAATCTCTGGGCGGTCTTCATCAACCCGGACGGCTCTTCCTACAAGGGTGAGGCCATGCCATTCGTCAGCGGCAGTCCCTTCCCGGTGACCGGCGCCCTGGTGAACGAAGTCGACGGTTCCCTGATCGTCCAGACCGGCGCGCGCGCCACGACCCAGCTCTACCGGATCACCTACACGGGCAAGGAATCCACCGCCCCCACCAAGCCGGACGCCATCTACGCCGCCAACCGGGCCACCCGGAAGAGCCTCGAGGCCTTCCACGGCAAAGCCGACGCCAAGGCCGTTCCCGCCGCGTGGTCCTATCTCGACAGCGAGGACCGCGCGACCCGCTTCGCCGCCCGCACTGCGCTGGAGTGGCAGGATCCGAAAACGTGGCAGGACCGCGCGATTGCCGAGATGAATCCCCGCGCCTCGATCGCAGCCATCGCCTCGCTCGCCCGCGTCAGCGGCCGTGACGAATGGTTCAGGGGGCCGGATTACAAGCCGACCGACCCGGTCCTGGCGGCGCGGATGATCGCTTCACTTGAGCGCATCGACATGGAAGGCATCACCTACCAGGACAAACTCGACCTGCTCCGGGCGCTGAGCCTGGTGTTCATCCGCACGGGCCCGCCCGACGAGGCCACCCGCCAGCGGCTGATCGCCAAGTTCGACCGGATGCTTCCGACCCGGATGCGCGAGCTCAACATGGACCTCGCAGAGATGCTCGTCTATCTGCAGGCGCCGAGCGCGGCCCCCAAGGTCATGGCCCTCATGCGCACCGCGCCGAGCACGCCCTTCTACGCGATCCCGGAATACATCAACGCCGTCGGCCGGCCCCGCGCCAGTGCCGGCGGTTCCCCCGGCTCCGCGGGCGGCAAGACCAACTTCGGCCTGCTCCGCCAAGAGGAGCAGATTCAATACGCCGAGCTGCTCCGCACGCTCAAGACCGGCTGGACCCCCGAGCTGAGCAAGGAATTCCTGGAATGGTTTGTCGCGGTCGGGAAGGATTACTCGGGCGACAACAGCTTCACGGCCGCCATCCAGATCATGCGCAACGATACCATCTCGCAGCTCCCGGCGGCCTTTAAGCCCGCCCTGCAGTCGTTGATCGACACCCCGATCGCCTTCACCGCCGCCCGCGGCGGTCGCGCTGGAGCTGGTGCCCCCGCCGCCGGTGGGGCCCGCGGTGGTGCCGTCACCCCGGCGACCCCGGTCCCGGTCGCTCCCGCTGCTCGCGGCACGCCGTAATCCGTTGCTTCAGTCTTCAGCCCATCGCCCGATTCCGGGCGATGGGCTTTTTTGTGCCCGGCTCCTTTGAGGGAACGATAAAGCTATCGCCCGTGCCCGAGGCGGGCGCCGCCACGCTCAAAGTCGTGGCTTTTCACCCTCTCCCGTCCGCGGCGTGAATTGCATGGCCTCGCCACGGCCAACGCCGCCCGCTGGCCCTACCGAATCAGGACCCGGCGGTAGCAGGTGCCGCCGGTTCTTGCGCCCGCCTTCACGGGCGGCATTGTCCGCCGTATGCGCCTCGGACCGCACGAGCTCTCGTCGAATCTCTTCCTCTCCCCGCTCGCGGGCTACACCAACCTGCCCTTCCGCCTGACGCTGCGGGAGATCGGCGGCCTCGGCTGGGCGACGACCGATCTGGTCAACGCCCGCTCGCTGCTCGAGCGCAACCCGACCGCGCTGAAACTCACCGCCACCGCCCCGGGCGACCAGCCACTCGCGATCCAGCTTTTTGGCAGCGTGCCGGAAGAGATGCGCGACGCCGCGATCGAGTGCGAGCGGATGGGCGTGCAGTCAGTCGACATCAACATGGGCTGCCCGGTAAAGAAGGTGGTCAAGATCGGCGGCGGCTCGGCCATGATGACCGAGCTCGACAAAACCGCGTCGCTCGTGCGCGGCATGGTCAACGCCGTGAAAATCCCGGTGACGGCCAAGATGCGCCTCGGCTGGGATGACGACAATCTGACCGCGCCGGACCTCGCTCGCGTGCTGGAGGATGTCGGCGTCGCGGCCATCTTCGTGCACGGCCGCACCCGCGCCCAGGGCTTCTCGGGCCGGGTGAATCTCGCCGGCATCCGCAGTGTGGTGCAGGCGGTGCGGAAGATTCCCGTGATCGGCAACGGCGACGTCACCACGCCCGAGGCGGCGAAACACATGCTCGCCGAGACCGGTTGCACCGGGGTGAGCGTGGGGCGCGGCGCGTTCTACGACCCGTGGATCTTCCGCCGCACGGATGCGTTCCTGCGCACCGGCTCGCTGCCGCCGGAACCGGCGTTCGCCGACCGGATCGGGGTGATGCGGCGCCACTTCGAGCGCTACCTCGATTTCTACGGCGACGAGCGCGGCGCCAAACTCTTCCGCAAGGTCGCGCCTTGGTACACGCGGACCTTCGGGCCCTCGAAGCCATTCAAGCGGCGGATCATCACGATCACCTCGCGGGCCGATTTCGAGGCGGCGGTCGCCGAGTATCTCACGTGGCGCGTGCAGTTCTGCGACACCAGCGGGGAGCTTCTGCCCAAGTTTGCCCCGGTGCCGCTGACGTCATCATTCCTTCTCACGGACGACGAGGCTGAGGCGCTGCCCGCGATCAAGGTGCCCAAGGGCCCGGCCGAGGTGTGGTAGGCCTCAGAAATAAGGCCGCGAAACGGTGGCGCCGGTCTTGTCGCGGAATGTGAGCACCTTCTTGTCGGCATCAATCGTGTCGAGCACCACGCCGAGTGCATCGTCAACGATGCCCCCGCGGCTGATCAGGCGGCCGTTGATGAAGGCCGCGGGATTATTGCCGCCGGCCCGGACGCTGGAAATTTTCGCGTTCACCGCCCACGACTTGAACGCCGGGCTGGCGTCAGCCGTGGCATCGACGCCCTTGGTGGTCGCGGTGATCCCCGCCGCCACCTTGACCTCGGCGGAAGCCGGGGCCGAGCCGCCTTGAACCGGCGGCGCCGCCAGGTTCGGGGCAGCGGGCGCGCGGTCTTCAATCGTCTCCGGGGCCGCGACCTTGCCGTCGCCCGTGCGGCCGGCGACGACCGCTTTGGCTTTCTCAACCGCCTTGCCAGCGGTGGAAGCGGCCGGGGCGGGGCCGGCCGGTGTCGGCGTCGTCCCGGGAGCCGCGGCCGTCTTTGGAGCGGAGGGAGTATCGGTCTTGGGCGCCGGCGCCTTGCGCACGATGGGAGGTGGCGGCGGCTCTTCCTTGAAAAGAATTTGCCACGCGGCGAATCCGCCACCGACGAGCACCACGACCCCGGCGACGAGCAGGATCACGCGCTTTTTGCCGCCGCGCTTCGGGGTGCCGGCCAGCACGGAAATCGGCGAGCCGGGAGGCTCAGAAGTGATGGGCCCCGGGGGCCGGATCTTGAGCTTGGGTGCCGCGGGTGCGCCATCTTCGACGGGAGCGAGAGCCGAATCCGTGGCGGCAGGCTCGGCAGCAACAGCGCCTTCGGCTGGCGCAGACTCGGCCGGAGCCGGTGCTGACGCCATGGGCGGATTGCTCCCAATCACTTCCGGGAGAGGCTCCGGAATCGGCGCGGCCGCGACCACGGGGAGCGTGTCGGGCGCCGGAGCGGGCAGCTTGGGCTTGAGTTTGAATTTGCCGGATTCCGCAGAGGGAGCAGTTGCGGCGAGCGGCGGCACAACCTCCGACTGAGGCTCCTCCGCAACCGGTGCAGGTGGGGGAACCGGAATCGGACTGCGCGTGGCCGAGGGTGGCGATGCCGGGGCGGGCGGCGCGGGCTCAACTGCAGGGGCGGCAGACGTTTCCGCCTTGGGCTCGACCGTCGCGGCTGGGTCAACCTTCAAGCGGGGCTTGAGGCGCAGCGGTTGTGGCTCGTCGCTCATCGGGGCATTGAAGGAAGTTTCCCGACGGCAAGGAACCAAAAAAAGTCTCGCGGATCCCCATCTTTCGGAAAACGTCCCCAAACGCCGAAAAAATCATGAAACGACTGCTTTGCGTGTGCCTGCTTGTCCTAACCGCCTTCTCCACCACGGGCTGTACGTTGCTGCGGAAGAACCGCCCCTCCTCTCCGGCCAAGCCGAAAACGGTCACGGCCCTCGCGGCTGACACCGACGCCTCGTTCCGGGTGCTTTGGACCGCCCAACGGCAGAAGGAACTGGTCACGCAAGGGCTTACGCCCGCTGCCGCGACCGCCAAGGCCGCCGCGGATTACACCGCCCAATACGGCTATACCAACCCGAAGCCCTGAAAAAGGGCTGGGGAAAAGCGCGCCCGCGTCAGCGATTGACGTGGACCACTTTCGCGGGCGGAAACCCGTTGAAGTAGGTCGCCGAGGCGTGGCTGTAGGCGCCGATGTTGACGCTGTAGACGAGGTCGTCGCGTTCCAACGCGGGCAGGTTCTCGGCCATGGAGACCACATCGAGCGCGTCGCAGGTGGGGCCGAAGACCGAGGAGAGCTGCGTCGGGCCTTTCTTGAACGCCTTGATGGGATACTTGCAGTGGTCGAAGATCACGCCGGAGTACGTGTGGTACACGCCGTCGTTGATGTAATAGCACGGCTTGCCGTCGCGGACGGCCTTGCCGATGACCTTCGACACGGCGTAGCCGGCCGAGGCGACCATGAAGCGGCCAGGCTCAGCGAGGATCTGGATATCCTTCGGGAAGAGCCGGTCGATCTCCTTGTTGATCACGGCCGCGAGCTCGCGGAACGGCTTCACCGACGCGTCGTAAGGGGCTGGGAAGCCGCCGCCGATGTCGATCAGGTTCATCTTCCGGTAGCCGCGGTCCTGCGCCTCCTTGAAGATGGCGGCGGTGAGGCTCAGGCCCTGGACGTAGTTGTCGAAGTTGGTCGTCTGGCTGCCGACGTGGAAGCTGATGCCCTCGACGGTGAGACCGAGCTTGTCGGCCTCGAGGATGAGGTCGACGGCCTCGCCGGGCGCGGCGCCGAACTTCGACGAGAGCTCCACCATCGCGCCGGTGTTCGGCACCTTGAGGCGGAGCGCGAGGCCGGCGTTCGGGGCGTGCTTCTTGATCTTCCGGATCTCCTCGCTGTTGTCGAAGGTGACGAGGGGCTTGTACTTGTTGAGGCTCTCGAGCGTCTCGACCGGCTTGGTCGGGTTGGCGTAGATGATCTTGTCCCAGATCCACTCCTGCCGCTTCTTCGCCGGCATCTTCTTGATGTTCTCATGGACAATCATGAACTCCGGCATCGAGGCGACGTCGAAGCTGGCGCCCTCCTTGAAGAGGGTGCGCACGATCTCCGGGTCCGGGTTGGCCTTCACTGCGAAGTAAACCTGGACACGCGGCAGGTAGCGCCGGAACTGGCGGTAGTTCTTCCGCAGCTCTTCGTGATCGATCACGAAGAGCGGCGTGCCGTGCTGCTTGGCGAGCTGCTGGAGACGGGAGAGGGCGATCATGGCGGGAGGGCGGCCGGACTCAGCCAGCGTCGGTCACCAAGAAGTTCTTGAACTGCCAGGGATCCTTCCGGTCAAGGTCGGGCGGGTTGAACTTGTCAAAGGTGGTATCGCGGCCCTTGAGCGGGGTCCAGTCGTACGGCTTCGAGATCCAGCGGCCGAGGTAGGCCTTGGAGATCTTGAGGATGTAATCATGCGGCAGGGCATCGGGGACCACGACCCCCTCCTCGGGGTTCTCGATCATCCACATCGACGCGGCGACGACCGAGATCGCGACCTGCATCGTGGTGGCGTTCTGGTGCGGGACCAGGCGGCGGGACTCCTCGATGGTCAGGTCGGAACCGACCCACCACGAGTTGTACTCGTGCCCCATCAGGAGCGCACCCAGCACATCGGCGCCGGCGGTGATCTCGTCGTTCATGATGCGCTGATTCTCGTTCAAATGGTAGTTGTAGCCACGCATCTCGTTGAGCGAGGCGATGGCCTCGTCGCAGGGGCAGTAGGCGTAGTGCATCGTCGGACGGTAGACGGCCTTGCCGTTCCTCCAGACGGTGAGCTTGTCGGAGATGGTGAAGGCCTCGCCGTGGCGGACGACCATGCCGAGGATGTTCCAGCTGTCGGGCACGAAGGAACGGACCCAGACATTCATGCCCATCTGGGCGAGGCAGATCTGGTTCTTCGGGCCGCTCTTGTGCTGGAAGGCGTGCTTGGGGAGCGTCTTCTCGTGGGTGCCCCAGCCCATCTCGGAGGTCGTGGTGCCTTCCTCGCGGAAGCCCTCGATGCTCCAGGTGTTCACGAACTCGTCGATCTGCTTTGGCTGGTCGGTGATCTGCGTGTCGCGCTCGGAGCAGTGGATGACCTTCACACCAAGTTCCTGGGCGAGGAGGTTGAACTGCCGGTCCTCGATCAGAGCCGTGATCTTCTTCGCGCGGGCGCCCTTCGCCTTCTTGTCCTTGATGAGGCGGTTGCCGATATCGATCAGGCCCTGCTTCACGAAGTGCGAGATGAGGCCGGGATTGGCGCCGTGCTCGATGACGGCCGTCGGGCCCTTGGTTTTCCACTTCGCCAGCATCTTCCGCAGGTTCATGTGGCGGTGATAAAGGGTCTTCTCGGTCGGATGGGAGCCGCTCTTGTAGGGATCCCAAAGCTCGGTCGACGTGTTGATGTAGCGCACGCCATTGTCGTGGCACCACTGCAGGATCTCGAGGGCGTCGATGTTCCAGGCGAGGTCGATCAGGATGTCGCCGGGGCCGACGTGCTTCGCCAGCAGCGTGGTCATGTTGTCTTCCGTGACGCGGTCGCGGACAAAGCGGACGCCCTTCTTGATCCACGGGGCGAGCTTCGCCTTACGGTCCACGAAATCCATGACCGTGACGTTCTTCGCCGGCACCTTGATGTGCTTGAACAGGATGGGCAGGGTGCACTCGGCAACCGCGCCATAACCGACGAAGAGGACTTTGTTTTTGAATTCGATCATGATTTCTCGGGCGTTTCTTGCGTGCCGCGGCTCCGGGTTGATCACCGGTTCTGGTTTCGCGGCGCGCGCAAATTAGCGTTTCGAACAGAGCGGCAATCGTTCGAGACTGACAAGAGTTTTTGCGGCGCCCGCGCCGCCGTTGCGTGACGATCCCGCGGCGGCGCGTTTTCCCTCCCTCCGCCCGGAAAAATTCATTTCCCGGCCCCGGGTGTTCGGTTTCGGTTCGGGTGACGTTTTTAGACGGGGCGCAACGCCACCGGCGACCCGCCCGAGACCTCCTCAACGCCTCTCCGGCCGAGCGCCCAGATTCCGCCACTTCCGGCGGGAAGTGAAAGCCGCGGCGCCTGCCGTCAGGCCAGACCTGCCGTCTCGGGGAAGCCGCACCAGAGATTCATGATCTGCACGGCCTGACCGCTCGCGCCCTTCACGAGGTTGTCCTCGGCGGACGTGATCACGAAATTGCCGGTGCGCGGGTCGAGCACGGCGGAGAAATCACAGCGATTGGTGCCGACGGTCGCGGCCGTATCGGGGGTCTCGCCGCTCGGCAGGATCTGCACGAACGGCCGGCCGGCGTAGGCGGCGTTCCACGCGGCATAGAGTTTCTCGATGGTCGCACCGGGCGTCGCCGGAACCGTGATGGTCGTCGCGATGCCCCGCCGCATGGGGGCGAGGTGCGGATTGAACTGGATCACGGTCTTTGCGCCGGTGTGCACGGCGAGCTGTTCCTCGACCTCGGCAAGGTGGCGGTGCTTCACCAGCCCGTAGGCCTTCGTGCTCTCGGCCCGCTCGACGTAGAGGTACATCTCATCGACCTTCCGGCCGGCGCCGCTCACGCCGCTGAAAGAGTTCACCACAATGTGCTCGCGCGTCACGAGCCCGGCCTTCAGCACGGGCACGAGCGGCAGGAGGATGCTGGTGGGATAACAACCGGGCGCCGCAATCAGCTTCGCCTCGATCTTCCAGGCGGGGGGCGTGAGCTCTGGCAGCACGAAACGCGCGGACGACAACAACTCCGGCGCGTGGTGTTTTCCGTAGTACTTCTCGTAGGTCGCGAGGTCGGCGATGCGGAAGTCGGCGCTTAGATCGATCACCCGCTTACCGGCGGGCACGAGCACCTTCGCATACTCGGCCGCCGCGCCGTGGGGAAGCGCGAGGAAGAACAGATCGATGTCGCCCTTGGCGAGCGCGGCGGCGTCGGAGTCGACAAATGTCAGCCCCTGATCGACACCGCGCAAAGACGGCATCACCTGCGCAAGGGCCTTGCCCGCATTGGAGCGCGAGGTGACCGCCGCGAGCGTGACCTGCGGATGGCCGAGGAGCAGTTTGACCAGGACTTCGCCCGAGTAACCGGAGGCACCGATGACGCCAACTTTCATGATGAGGGGAGGTTTGAAGAGGGCGGGCGCGAGGCCAGCCGGAAATGGTGAAGCATCAGGTTCAGAACGTCGTGGAGCAGCCAAGCGACGCAAACCCGCGGGCCGTGGTGCGCGGGTCGGCAGTCGTGGGGAAAGCGCCCGGCTTGATGAAAGCGCCGGATCCGACGGCATAGGTCCATCCGACGACCAGCTTCGTCCGATGACTCACTTGGTAAGGCAGGCTGACACCAATCTGGGTATAGTTTCCCCACGCCTTGGTCTTGCCGGCGAAAGCCGAGACCTCATTCCGCCGAAGATAGGTTCCGGTCGTGCCGTTGAAATCGAGCTCGGTGCCGAACGAAGGCAGCGCGAGCGCATAGACTCCGGCTACCTCGAGTGTCGTTGCCTCAAGATTAAGGTCATGGCTCAACTTCGGGGTCAGGCTGACCCCGGCAAAACTCCCATGGATCGCGAGACTCGGCTCAAACGTGGTCCGGCGGAATCCCAGCGTGCGATCCGCGCGGGGATAGGTGTAAAGCGTGGCGCCAGGCGTCAGCGTGAGCTGACCGCCGGTGTGAAAATCCTGCCCAACATAGATATCGGCCTCCGCACCCGGAGACGAGGGGCCCGAGCCCTCGAGCGGAACACTGGTCCACAGGCCGGCGCCGAAATCACCGTTGGCAAAATCGATTGCGGTCTGCAGTGCGGCCCCGCCCCGGTCCTGCCCCCGGAAGATATGCCGGGAAACAACCGTCGGGCTCACGCTGCCGGTCCATTCGTCCGCCCGCGCCGCCGCGGGGGCACCGAGCACAAAGCCGGTGAGCAGCGAGGGAAGAAGGAATTTTAGAGGATGCGGCATAGAAGAGCCAGAGACAGGAAATTGGTGGGCGCTGACCGGGATGTCGGGGCAAAAAAAACCGCCGGCGCGGTGAAGCGACGGCGGTGAAAGGGTCCCAGGGACCGAAGCCTTAGCGCTTCGAGAACTGGAAGCGCTTGCGCGCGCCGGGCTGGCCGGGCTTCTTACGCTCCTTGGCGCGGGGATCGCGCTTGATGTGGCCCGCCTTCTTCAGGGGGATGCGGAGCTCCATGTTCATCTTCTGCAGGGCGCGGGCGATGCCGTGGGCAACCGCCCCGGCCTGACCGGCGACGCCGCCACCCGTGACATTGGCCGTCACGTCGATTTTCTCGCGGAGGCTGACGGTCAGGAGCGGCGCGTAGGCCTGCTTGGAGAAATTCTCGTGAGAGAAGTAGCTGTCGAAGGTGCGACCGTTGACGGTCAGCTTGCCGGTGCCCTCGGTCAGGCGGATGCGCGCGGTGGCGGTCTTGCGGCGGCCCGTGGCGATGAAGATGGTGGCGGTAGTGCTCATGAACTAAAAGCGAGGATCAAACGGAGACCACAACCGGGTTCTGGGCATCGTGGTCATGCTTCGGGCCGGCGAAGACGCGAAGCTTGGTCAGCATCTTGCGGGCGATCCGGTTCTTCGGGAGCATGCCCTTCACGGCGTGCGTGATGATGAACTCGGGGTTCCGGGCCCGCTGCTGGGCCATGTTGCGGAAGCTTTCGCCGCCGACGAAGCCAGAGAAGAACATGTACTCGTTCTGCACTTCCTTCTTGCCGGTGAGGACGACCTTCTCGGCGTTGATGATGACGACAAAGTCGCCGTTATCCACGGAAGGAGTGTAGGCGGCCTTGTGGCGGCCGCGGATGATGTTAGCCGCTTTAACAGCGAGACGGCCGAGCACCTTGCCCTCAGCATCAATAAGATGCCACTTGGGTTGCACGGTCTCCTTTTTGGCAAGGAAGGTTTTCATGGGAAAAGGGGCCAAGTGCTAGGGTCTGGGGAAATCCTGTCAACCCTTTGTTCGACAAAAAACCCTGCCCGCACGGGCGGAGATGGGGCGGAGGCGTGCAGCCCGGGTCAGAAGCTGATGGTTATGCCGGCGGTGAACCAGGTTTTCTCCTTCGGCGCCCCGGTCAGGGGGGTCACGTTTTCATTCCGGACATAATGGCCGGCCACCGTGAAGGTGGCGTTGCGCGCCAGCTTGTATGGAATGCTGACGTCGACCCCGTAATAGCTGTAGGACTCGTTGACCGGAGCACCGGCGGCATCCGGGGCGCCATCGCGCATCCGGACAGTCCCGGCAAAGACACTCGTCTCCAAGGTCGCCGAGTTCACCCCGCCCACCGGCATCTTGTGCCCGATCGAGGCTTGGACGGTGTCGGACTTGAGTCGGAAATCATGATAGTAGAACAGGCTCGGGGTGAGCGGAGCCATGTCGTACGAGGAGCCGATCGAGACTTCGGAGGTGTCCTTGGTCTGCCCCAGGCTGCCCTTCGCCTCGGGGTACAAGTAATACGTGGCGGCGCCCTCGACGGAGAAGCGGCTGTTCACGTTCCAGCGGTAACCCGTGTAGAGGTCGATCTCGTCGTCCTCGTTCTTGGTGATCGGCTGGTTGCTCCAGAACCCGGCATTAAAATTGCCCACGGCGACCTCGACCGAGGGCTGGAATGAATCCCCGGCGGACTTGATGCCGCGAAAAACGTACTCCGACGTGTAAGTAAAGTCCGTGGTGACGGTGTAGGCCGGCACCGGATCGGCCGCGCTGAGCACGGAGCCGGTCGCCAGGGCCGCAAGGAAGAGGGTGATTTTTTTCATGGGTGTTCGTTGGGGTTGCCGGCACCGGTCCACGTCCCGGCGGCTCCCTGACCTGAGAAACAGCATCGCGTTCCCGGCAGGGGAAATCAACGGTGCAGTCATGCGGAATCCGCTTCTTGCCAGCAGCCTTTTCGGACTCACCGGCGTTGTTCTTGGCGCCTTTGGCGCGCACGCCCTGCATGACCACCTCGTGACCCGTGGCACCACCGGCACTTGGGAAACGGCGGTCTTCTACCAGCTGATCCACGCCCTGGCTTTGCTGGGAGTCGGGCTCACGCGACCCGCGGCGGGACTGCCGCGCTGGCTGGGGCGGGCTGCCCTAGCGTGGGCCGCGGGCATCGTGCTCTTCTCGGGGTCGCTTTACGTTTTCGCCCTCGGGGGACCCAAGTTGATTGGGGCCATCGCCCCTCCCTTTGGCGGCCTGTGCCTGATCGCCGGCTGGGCCTGTGTCTTCCTGCACGCCAAAGCGGCCAGTTCCACGGGTTCGAATTCCTGATGCAACTGCCGGAAAATCTCCGGGCGATCCTGGCGGCGCTGCGCCGCGCCGGGCGCCCCCGTCTGGTCGGGGGCTGTGTGCGCGACTGGCTGCTCGGCCTCGACACGAAGGACTACGACGTGGAGGTCGCCGGCCTGGACTTCGACACCATGCACCGGATCCTGGCGCCCTTCGGCGCGACCGACGTGGTGGGCCGCAGCTTCGGCGTGATCAAGCTGAACCTCGGCGAGCGGACGCTGGACTTCTGCCTGCCGCGCCGGGAATCGAAAACCGGCGCCGGCCACCGCGGCTTCGCCGTCGCGCCGGATCCCACCCTCAGCGATGCCGAGGCCGCGGCGCGGCGGGACTTCACGGTCAACGCGATCGGCTACGATCCCTTTACGAATCAGCTGATCGATCCCCTCGGGGGGCAGGCCGATCTGGTGGCACGACGCCTCAGGCACGCCGGCCCCGGGTTCGCGGACGATCCGTTACGCGTGCTGCGGGCAGTACAACTGGCCGCGCGCTTTGACCTGCAACTGGCACCGGAGACCGCCGCGCTCGCGCGTTCGATCTCGGACACGTTCATCGAGCTGCCGGTCGAACGCATCTGGTCCGAGTGGGAAAAGTGGGCCACACGCTCCCTCCGGCCGTCGCGCGGCCTCGAAGTGCTCGAGCAAGCGGGATGGCTGCGCCACTTCCCGGAGATCGCCGCCCTGCGCGGCACCCCGCAGGAACCCGAGTGGCACCCGGAGGGCGACGTCTTCACGCACACCCAGTATTGCCTCGATGCGCTCGCGGGACTTCCGGATTGGCGTTCGGCCGGCGCCGCCCGCCGGCGCCTGCTCCTGTTCGGTGTGCTCGCGCACGACTTCGGCAAGCCATCCACCACCGCCCACGCCGAGCGGCACGGGGTCCTGCGCTGGATCAGCCCGGGGCACGAATCCGCCGGCGGTCCGCTGGCCGAATCTTTTCTGCGCCGGATCGGGGCTCCGCTCGACCTCACGCCGCCTGTCGTCGCACTGGTCGTCTCCCATCTCGTCCACCACCACGGTCCCAGTGCCGACTACTCGGACAGCCAAGTGCGGCGGCTCGCCCGGCGGCTCGATCCCGCGACGATCGACGACCTGACGCTGGTGATGACCGCGGACTCGCTGGGTCGCCCTCCCCTGCAATCGCCGGAGACCCTGGAACGCATCTCCCGGTTAAAATCCCGGGCGGCGGCCCTCGAACTTGAGAAATCCGCGCCGCGGCCGCTGATCCAAGGTCGCAACCTCATCGCCCTCGGCTTCAAGCCGGGACCCACTTTCGGCCCGATCCTCGACCGCGCCTTCGAGGCACAGCTGGACGGGGAGTTCACCGACGCCACGGGAGCGCAGGTCTGGCTGAAGCGCCAGATCGAGACCGCCGGGCCGGCCTGAACCGTTTCCACCGCCGTTGCTGGGGTAAGCTGACGTGAACGGTTGTTACCCGGAAGGGGGCTGCGCTCCTTTTTATGTAAAAAACCGGGGTTAGGCGCAGATTAGGTGAAAGATCGGGTACCAATCTGACGTTATAGGGGTTCAAGGATGAACCTACCCCCGGAAGATCTTGATCCTTCGCTTCTGACCCGAGCCAGCCTGCTCCTCCGCCTCCGCAACTGGGAGGATTCCGTGAGCTGGTCGGAGTTCTACCGTCTCTACTTCAAGCTCGTCTACAGCCACGGCCGGCGGGCCGGACTCAACCACAGTGAGGCCGAGGAGGTGGCCCAGGATGTTTTTCATTCCGTGGCGGAGTCGATTGCGACCTTCTCACCCCAGCCCACCCGCGGCTCATTCCGTCGCTGGCTGCTGAACCTGACCCGCTGGCGGGTGATCGACTACCGGCGACAGGACGACGTGATGGCGCCGAGGGTCCGGGCCAGACTGCCCGAGCACGAGAACGCCGGCACCTCGTTGATCGAGAGCCTGCCGGACCCAAGCATCGTCGAGGAGGAATGCTGGGAGGTCGACTGGCGGTCCGCCGTTCTCGATGCGGCCATGGCCCGGGTGGCAAAAAAGTGCCCGGCCAAGAAATTCCAAGTCTTCGAGCTCTACACCCGGCGCCACTGGACCGCCGCCCAGATCGGCCGGGAACTGGGGATGAATGCCGCGGGCGTCTACCTCATTACCCACCGGCTGACGCGCAAACTGAAGAAAGAGGTGGCCCGGCTGGCGACCCGGATCGGCTGACCGCCCGCCCCGCAAAACCAAGCGGCGGCCGCCTCGGCATCGCCATGACACTCCCCCTGCCCATTCGACCAGACATTGCCGACTACCGTTTACTCACGCTGATCGGGCGGGGAAGCTATGGGGACGTCTGGCTGGCCCGCGGCTTCACCGGGCCCCATCGCGCGATCAAGGTCGTCTGGCGAAACCGTTTCGAGGACGACAAACCCTACCTCGGTGAACTGCGCGGCCTCCAGCACTTCGCCGCGATTTCCCTGACCGAAGCCGGCCAGCTCGCGCTGCTGCATGTCGGCTACAACGAGGCCGCGGGCTTTTTCTATTATGTGATGGAGGCCGCGGACGACGCCGGGGGCGGCCCCATCGATCCCGCAACCTACGTTCCGAATACGCTGGCCGAGGCCCTGCGGCGACGGGGGCGCATTTCCGCGGCCCAGACCCTCGGCATCGCCGCCTCACTCGCCGAGGCGCTGGCCGGACTTCACGCCCGGGGTCTGGTCCATCGCGACATCAAGCCCTCCAACATCATCTTCGTGGCGGGCGCCGCCAAGCTGGCCGATATCGGCACCGTGGGTTCGATCACTTCGGACCAAGCCGTGGCAGGGACCCCGGGCTACGCGCCGTTGGAAGGCCCGGGCACCACCGCGGCGGACGTCTTCAGACTCGGCAAGGTCATCTACGAAATCCTGATGGGGCTGGATCGCGCGAGTTTTCCCCGGCTGCCCCCGGGCTTTGAGACGTGGCCGGATCGGATCCTACTGCTCGAGCTGAACGAAATCATCGCCAAGGCCTGCGACCCTTCGCCCGCCCGGCGCCATCCCGACGGATCCTCCCTGCTCGACGAAATCAGGGATCTGCAAAGCGGAAGATCCGTTCGCCAGTTGCGCCGGCGTTCCCAAGCCATGCGCACGAGCGCGGTCGGACTCGCCGCGGCCGTGGCCCTGTTGGTTGTCACTCTCGTCCCCTTCATGATAAGCGAGCGCTGGCAGCGGCCCCGGGAGTACTACCAGTACGCCCTCAGCCGGGCGGCACTGGCACTTGAACTCGGCGACCCGATCCGCGCGCAAAAAGAACTGCTGGCCGCGCGATCCGCCCCCGCCGCATCCGACCCCCGGGGCCTCGAATGGTATGCCCTCTGGAATGAGGCGGCGCTTCGCACCCCCAACACCGAGACCGCGCCAAACCCGGCCGAGGATCGCCGCCACGCCCTGAACATTTCCCGCGATGGCCGCCAGGTGGCCGTCACCGGACCCGGGCCCGTCATCAGTCTGATTGCGACCGGTTCACTGCAGCCGATTGCCAGCGTCGGAACCGGCGCCCGCCCCGCCGGTTTCCTTCCGGATGACTCCGTCTTGGCCTGGTCCGACTCCGGCACCTTGCACACCTGGAGCGCCCAAAACGGGCTGAGGGAAGTCGCACACCTCGTCATGGGCCGCTCCGTCCGCCTGCTGACCCTGGCGACCGACGGCTCCCTTTTCGCCGCCGCCGGGGCGGACGGAATCCTGGAAATCTGGGACGCTCCGGGTTCCCGCCTGCGGCACACGATCAACGCGCACCCCGGGAAGCGAATCACCGGACTCGCCGTTTCCCACCACGGGGAACTGATCGCGACCGTGGGTGAAGACTTCCACCTACGGATCTGGCGCACGGCCAGCGGGATCCTCGAGGCCGATGCCCTGGCCCCGGCCGGCGTGCGCGCCCTGGCGTTCGGCCCCGGCGCACGCCATCTCGCGCTCGCGCTCGAATCGGGCGGCCTGGAGCTGCGGCGCACGCCGGATTTGGGCATGGTCGCGCGGATCGAAACGGGCGGGACCGGCTTTCATGCGGTGGCCTTTGACCTCGAGGGCCGCCGGCTGCTGGCCGGAGAAGCCACCGGTGCTCTGGCCGTTTATGATACCAACGACTGGTCGGAGGTAGCCCGTCTTCCCGCGGGCGCAGGACGAGGCCCAATCCAATCCCTGGCCTTCAGCGAGGACGGCCGGACCCTCGCCGCGCAGCTGGCCGACGGATCGCTCCGCGTGTGGCCCCTGACCGAGCAGGCACCGTAAAAAGGCCGGCGGCGCTCCCCTGGGAAAACCCTGAAGCAAAAAGTCAGCTTGCGAACGGCCCCAGCCGGGCCTTCTTGTGGCCGACTGTGAACGACGCCAGCGCATCATCTTCATCTTTGCCCCTGCCCCGCCGCATCATCACCGCCTTGGGCCAGTGGATCGACTCGGATTATTGTCCCGAGGGCGCCGAAAAGATGCGGGCTTCGCCCGACCGGGTCGACCTGGTCCGGATCATGCCGTTCATCTTCCTCCACCTCGGCTGCCTCGCTGTCCTTTGGGTCGGCTGGAGCCCGATGGCCATCTGGACCGCCGTGGCCCTCTATTTCCTGCGGATGTTCGCGGTCACCGCGATCCACCACCGCTACTTTTCGCACAAAACCTACAGCACCTCGCGCCCCGTCCAATTCCTGCTGGCGGTCTGGGCCGCCACGACCGTGCAACGCGGATCGCTGTGGTGGGCGTACCATCATCGCCATCACCACGCCCACAGTGACGGGCCGGATGACGTCCATTCGCCCCATGTCCATGGTTTCTGGTGGTCGCACATCGGCTGGATCACCAGCCGGCGCAATTTTCCGACCGACTATTCCACCATCAAGGATCTGGCGAAATTTCCCGAGCTGGTGATGTTGAACCGCTTCGACCTCGTGATCCCGGTGCTCTTCGCCACGGCCATCTTCGGCACAGGCCAGTTCCTCGCCCACGTCGCGCCGGCGCTGGGCACCAACGGACCGCAGCTGCTGGTCTGGGGGTTCTTTATCAGCACCACGTTCCTTTTCCACGGGACGGCCTGCATCAACTCGATGGCCCACCTCATGGGCCGGCCGCGCTTCAAGACCGACGACGACTCGCGCAACAGCTTCATTCTCGCGCTCATCACCCTTGGCGAAGGCTGGCACAACAACCACCACCGCTACCAGTCCGCGACCCGCAACGGATTCTATTGGTGGGAAATCGACCCAACCTACTACGGACTCAAGGCGCTCTCGTGGACTGGCTTGATCTGGGGCCTCAAGTCCGTCCCTCAGTCAGTCCTCGAGGAAGGCGCGCATGCCGATCACCACGCCTCCGTCGCCGCCGCCCGCCGCGCGGCTGTCCACGCGGAACACTCCCACTCCCCACTGCGTCACGTTGTCCCCGCTGCCGCGGCGATCGCCGTCGCGACCGTCAATTCCGCCAACACCGGGATGGCCCCGAAAGCCGTGGCGCCCGCTGTCCACCATCAGGATCCCTCCGCCGCACCGGCCCGGAACCGCGCGGACTCCACCCCGGGCCGCGCACCGGCTCAGGTCGGCGATTCCGACCGGTCCTGAGCTTTGCCTGGGTCCTTGCGCGGGACCGTCGGGTTGGGCCGGATCAGATCAAGGTCACGGTGTTCGAGATCCGCCCGCACCGCATGGACGATCAGCTCGTTCACGGTGCAGTTGCGGCGCCGGGCCTCCTTCTCCAGGAGGTTTTGGAGTCCCAGCGGGAGCCTGATTTCTGCCATAACCCTTTCGCGATCCACAAGCAGATACGGTTGTTTCCTGTTGTTAACTGTCAATAATGTTTCCCCCTTTTCTTTAACGGTTAACTCCGCACGCTACGCCTCGAACCATGCCTCCGGAAAAAGGACGTACCTTTGTCAGCCAGAGTATTTCATTCCCGCCCGAGCTGCTGGCCCGGGCGAAGGACCGGTCGGAGCGGCTGGGGCTACCCTTCAGCACCTATGTCCAAAAGTGCATTGAGCGCGACCTGATCGCCCGGGATCCGATTGTGTTTGCGGAGCGCGATCCCTCGTCGGGCCTGATGGTGGCCGAGGACCCGGCGACGGCCGCGGTGCCGCGCCCCAAGGCAGGCGCGGGCAAGGCCAAGTAGCGCCGGGCGTGATGCCGGCGCGCGGGTCTTCTGTCACGCAGGACGATTTGTCGGCGCCAGGATAGCCCCTAAGCTTCGGCGATCCTTCCGCCGTCCCTACCCCGCCCCGTGTCACGCCTCGCCATCATCGGTTCCGGCATCGCCGGGCTCGGCTGCGCCCATTTCCTGCGCCGCGATTTTGACGTGACCCTCTTTGAGGCCGAATCCCGGCCGGGCGGGCACGCCCACACGGTCGAGGTCGCCGAGCGCGGCACCGGCCGGATGCTGCCCGTGGACACCGGCTTCATGGTTTTCAACCAGGTGACGTACCCGCTGCTCACCCGCCTGTTCGCGGAGCTCGGCGTCGCGACCAAGCCCACCGACATGTCGTTCAGTGTGCGGCACGTGGCGAGCGGACTCGAGTTCTGCGGTTCATCGCTGAACCACCTGTTTGCCCAGCGCCGCAATCTCCTGCGCCCGCGTTTCTACCGGATGCTCGCCGCCATCAACCGGTTCAACCGCGAGGCCGTGGCCGCCCTTGATCAACCCGGCGCGCAGCTCGGGACCCTGCGCGAATACGTCAGCCGCCGCGAGTACGGTGAGGATTTCCTGAACCTCTATCTCGTGCCGATGAGCTCGGCCGTCTGGAGCACGCCGCCGCGGTTGATGCTGGGGTTCCCGGCGCTGACGTTGCTGCGGTTTTTTCACAACCACGGTTTCCTCGGGCTCCATACCCAGCATCCGTGGCGGACCGTCGCCGGTGGATCGCGCACCTACGTCGAACAGCTCACCGCTCCGTGGCGCGACCGGGTCCGCCTCGGCCAGCCCGCCCTCGCCGTGAGCCGGCACGAGCAGGGAGTCACCGTGACTTCCGGCCACGGCGCGCCCGAACACTTCGACCAGGTGATCCTCGCCTGCCATGCCGACCAGGCGCTCCGCCTGCTGCAGGACCCGCGGCCGGATGAAACGCGTCTGCTCGGGGCCTTCCGCTACCAGCCCAACATCGCGACCCTGCACACCGACGCGTCCGTGATGCCGCGCACTCGCCTCGCATGGTCGAGCTGGAATTACGAGATCGCCTCGGGCGGCGACGATCCTGCCGCCGCGACCCATTATTGGATGAATGCGCTCCAGGGCGTCTCGGATCGCGAAAACTACTTCGTGAGCATCAATCGGCCGGAGGCCATCGATCCCGCCCGGGTCCTGCGCCGCATTCCCTGCGAGCATCCGTTGTTCGACCTCGCCGCCCTCGCCGCCCAGCCCCAGCTGCCAGGCTTGAATGCCGCGGCGCTGAACACAACCGGTACCTATTTCGCCGGCAGCTATTTCCGTTACGGATTCCATGAGGACGCACTGCTGAGCGCCTATAATCTTTCTACCCTCCTGCTCGGGCGTGATCCCTGGCCGATGGGTAATACTAACCCTGGAAATAGCGCGGCTAGCGTTTGACGCCACGCCGCCGCCGCACAGCTTCTGGACCGCCCCATGCCCTCCTGTCTTTACGAGTGCCATGTGATGCACCAGCGCTTCACCCCGGCGGCTCATCGCTTTGTCTACCGGATTTTTCTTTTTGGCATCGATCTCGATGAGCTCGATGAGCTCGACCGCCGCCTCCCGCTCTTTTCCGTCGACCGACCCAATCTCTTTTCCTTCCGGCAATCCGACTACCTCAAGCTCGACGGGCCGGTCCACAACGGCGCCAGCGAAACCGCGGCCCCCAGTTCAGCCATCCCGCTGAAGCAACGCGTCGCGGCCTTCCTCCGCACCCGCGGGATCGAGCTCGGCGGCGGACGGGTGACACTCGTCACGCTCCCGCGCGTCCTCGGCCACATCTTCAACCCCGTCTCGTTTTATTTCTGCCACGACCGGCATGGCGCCCCGCTTGCCGCCATCGCCGAGGTGACGAACACCTTCCGCGAGTCCAAGCCGTTCCTGCTCGGCACCGAGCGCCTCGTTGCGCCCGGTGCCGCGGGCGCACCCGCAGCCTTCCGCCACCGCGAGCCAAAGTTCTTCTACGTCTCGCCGTTCTCGGACGTCGATGTCGCCTTCGATTTTCACCTCAAGGTGCCGGGCGCCGCCCTTTCCCTCCAGATCGACGACTACACCGGTGCGAACCGCATGCTCACCAGCATGCTGACCGGCCGGCGCGAGAGTTTATCGCGCAGCCGATTGGCATGGTACGCATTGAAGTATCCCCTGCTGAGCCTCCGGATCGTTGCGCTCATCCACTGGCACGCGCTGCTCCTCTGGTTCAAGAAAGTCCCCTGGTTCGCCAAGGCCGCCCGGCCCGCCGATCAGCGCGATGTCCACCAACCCCATTCGTCTCTGCACCCCGGTCGTCCCCGAACTTCTCCATGATACCGATCACCAGAACCGGCACGTTCCCCTTCTTCGACGTCTGTCCCTCCCTGTGTCGCGTCTTCGTTCTGCGGGCCCTCGCCCGGATGCCGCACGGCCATCTCCGGATCATCCTTCCCGATGGCAGCAGCCGTTCCTTTGGAGACGGGCAGGGCCCTGCCGCGGTGATCCGCGTGAAGCTCGAGCGCTTTTTCCATCGCTGCTTTTTCGCGGGCGACATCGGTTTTGCGGAAGCCTACCTTGACGGGGACTGGGAGACGCCGGACGTCACGGCCGTGATCACCTGGTTCATCCTCAATCATGAGGAGGCCCCGACCCTCTCCGGCTCGCGGCGGCAACACTCGTTCTCCCGCAACCTCCTCGGCCTCGCCAACCGACTCAGGCATCTGCTGCGGCCGAATTCCCGCAGAACTTCCCGCCGCAACATCAGCGAGCACTACGATCTCTCGAACGATTTCTTCGCACTGATGCTCGATCCGTCGATGATGTACTCCTCGGCCCGCTGGGCGACCCCCGAGCTATCCCTGGCGGAAGCGCAACGGGAGAAAAACGAGTCCATTTGCCGGAAACTCCGGTTACGCCCTGAGGACCACGTGCTCGAGATCGGCACCGGCTGGGGCGGCTGGTCCATCCACGCGGCCAAAAACCACGGCTGCCGCGTGACCACCGTGACCATCTCGGCCCAGCAACATGAACTCGCCCGGCAACGCGTAGCCGAGGCCGGGCTGTCCGACCGGATCGACGTGCAGCTGCGCGATTATCGCGCGCTCAGCGGCCAGTTCGACAAGATCGTGTCGATCGAGATGCTCGAGGCGGTCGGCCACAAATACCTGCCCGAATACTGCGCGGTCCTCGACCGCGTGCTCGCGCCCGACGGGCTGATCGCGCTCCAGTTCATCACCTGTCCCGACCATCGCTACGAGGAGCTCCGCCGCGGCGTGGACTTCATCCAGAAGCACATTTTCCCGGGCTCGCTCCTACTCTCGCTCCAGCGGGTCAACGATTGCCTTGTGGAGGCCGGCGGTTTCCAAGTCCAGGCCGTGGACGACTTCGGCCCCGACTACGCCCGCACGCTCCGCCTGTGGCAGGATAATTTTCAGGCCAGGATTGAGGAGGTCCGCGCGCTGGGCTTCGACCAGCGGTTCATCCGCAAATGGGGCTACTATCTCTCCTACTGCGAGGCCGCCTTCGCGCAGCGCCACATCTCGGTCGTGCAAACCCTGCACTCCCGGGCAAAGCCATGATTCTTTTCCTGCGCGGCCTTTTCCTCGTCGTGCTGGCGTCGATGCTGGCCGTCACTTCCTGGGCCAGCTACCGGTGCCCGCTCTTCGCCGTCCCCCGCGAGGTCTATGAACATCCCTGGTTCATCGCCACGATGGCCGACACCTACTGGGGCTTCCTCACGTTCTACGTCTGGGTCGTCTACAAACAGACCTCGTCGGTGGCGCGCGGGGCTTGGCTGATCGCCATCCTGCTGCTCGGCAATGTCGCCATGTCACTCTACTGCCTCGCCGAGCTATTACGGGCCGACCCGGCGGCAGGCCTCGCCCCGGTGCTCACCACGAGGCGCCACGGCCCGGGCCGACTCGGACTCGCGCTCGCGGCCCTCGGCGTGGTCGTGATCGCGCTGGCCTGGCCGACGAACGCGGCTTGAGCCGCGCTTCCAGCTGCGTCTTGCTTTCCCCCCGTGGATCCATCCCCCGAGCCGAAGCCCCCCACCATGGCCCGCACCTTCTGGCAACGCCGGGTGCGCGATCCCATCGTCAACCAGCTGACCCAGGGGATGACTCCGGAGAAAATGGCGCTCACACTCTCCGTGGGCAGCGCCCTCGCGCTTTTTCCCATCCTCGGGACCACGACCGTGCTGTGTCTCGTGGTCGGCCTCGTCCTGCGGCTCAA
>CAIYFD010000251.1 GCA_903925425.1 uncultured Opitutia bacterium
AGCTGGTCGCGGACCTGACTCAGCGAGCCCTCGGCGCGGCTGATGCTGGCGACCGCGCTCTCATAGCCAGCCTTGGCGCTCTCATCGGTGGCCACGGCGCCGGAGAACTCGGAGTCGGAAATGTTCTTGGTGTCGTAAAGACCCTGGTTGCGCTTGTAGTCCTGCTCGGCCTTCACGAGGCGTGCCTTGCTGTCCGCGGCGGACGCCTTGGCGGCGGCGAGGCTGGCCTGCTGCTGCTCCACCTGGAACTGGTAGTTGTCGGGTTTGATCTTCAGGAGCAGGTCGCCCTGCTTCACAGAAGCGCCCTCCTTGAAAGGCAGCTCGATGATTTCACCGGAGACTTCCGGCGCGATCTTGACCTCTTTTTCCGGCTGCACCTTGCCGGTCGCGGTGACCATCTGGGTGATGGTCTTCACGATGGCCTTGTCGGTGGTCACCGGGATCACCTCGCTGCCACCGGCCCGGGCCTTGACCGCCGCGGCGACGGCGATGGCGATGATGACGAATCCGCCGAGGATGATCCATTTGGCGGGGGATTTCTTCCGGGCAACGACGAGAGGAGGAGGCTGGGTGGAGGACATGTTGAGAGGATGAGGACCGACGAAAGGGAGGAGATAGGTGAAATAAGCAGCACCGGCAAGTCGGGGCCGTGGCTATTTAATGACGCTCAGTACGCGGCCAGCCGCCCAAAGTCGCATCAATCTAGTGGACGAACGGCCCGCCAGCCGGACCGGCGGTCAGTCGGGCCGACTGCGCCTCCGGATGAAGCCGGCAGAATCAGTTGCCGCGGACAGCCCGGCCGCCGTTGCCGGTGGCGTTGTTCGGCCGGCCGGCCGCCGCGCCGCCTTGCTGCTGCCCACCGCGCTGCTGCTGGCCGCCTATTGCCCCCAGGGCCGTTTGGCCCAAGGCGGCCGTAGCCTGCTGGGATTGCTGCGTGGCCTGCAGGACCTGCAGCTGCGTGGGCGTAAGAACCGTCGCTGCGGCGTTCATATTGCCGGCACTGATGTTGGTCGTGCCGCCACCACGGGCCCCCGCGCCACCGAAACCGGCGGCGGCGGCCAGGCCGCCCAAACCGCCCGCGCCACCAAAAGCTCCGGCCAGTCCACCCGCGCCCCCGCCGCCACCGTTCGTGGTCGGCCCCAGGGCGGTCACGAGCGCATCCGTCTGGGCGGCGTCCATCGGCACCCCCGCCATCGTGAGCTGCTGCTGATAGGAGGCGACCTCCTGACGGCGCGGGAGGGTTGCCTGGTAAGTCTGGTATTGGGAGTACGCGGCATCGCCCATCGTGGTCCTGAGCTGCGTGTCGATCTGGGCCTGTTGATCGGAGACCAGCGACTGCAGCGATTGCGCGTCGGGTTGGACACCGCTGGCCAGCGCAGCGGTCAGCACGTCCTGCGTCACGCTCTGGCGATTGGCCATCAGGGTCGTGACGGCGTCGGCCTGCTCGGCGCTCAAGCCGGCATTCCGGAAAAAGCTGGCGTACTGCACGCTGAGGTTGGCCTTCGCGGCGGTCGCCTGCAGCGCCAGGTTTTGGGGAGTCTGGAAGGTGGAGATCAACTGCTGGATCATCTGCGGATCAATGGCACCCAGGCCGCGGCCCTGGAGCAGACCGGCGAGCCCGTTGGCGGCGGTGTTGGCGTTCGCACCGCGGCCGCGGCCATTCGCGGCGGGGTCCGCCGGGGGAGTGACCTTGGCGAGGGCAAGCTGGGCCTCGAGTTCCTTGATGCGTTTCTCGGCGTCGAAGGCCCGGGCGCGCGCGGCGGCCAGGTCCTTTTCGCTGACTTGGGAGGCGCGGAAGGCGGAGAGCTGATCGTACTCGCGCCACCCAAATACCCCGAGGCCGACGACCGCCAGCAGGAGAAGCGCGATCACAAAGGTTTTGGATTTGGAAGTATTCATGAGGTTGGGTGCAAAGATGACGCCTGAACGCGCCCAAAGTCTCACCCTTAATGGACGAACGGCCGAGCAGCCGGACCGGCGGTCGGACCCCGCCGCCCATCCTCCCCACCCGACCGCTCCTCCAAGGTTTGCGTCCGGCGCGGGCCCCAGCTGCTAATGATTCCGCCATGGCGCTGCAAACCCATGAACTTCCGCTCGCGGACCCGCTGACCCGGGAAAGCATGAGGCGCCATGTCCGCCACCTCGTGTTGACGCGGTTGCGCCTCGGTCTGGAGCTGCCCGAGCGCCGGAGCAACACCGAGCACCGCCGGCTCTACCTGATCTGCCAAGCCGTCTACTGGCTGTTGATCCCGGGCCTGCTGATCCTGCTCGCCATGGGTTTTGCCCCCCGGCCCGTCGAGGAACTGCCGCCCGGAGGTTTCATCCGCATGTTCCTCCGCATCGGCATCATCCTCGTCCTCGGCTTCAGCCTCACCCACTCGGTGCGCTACCTGTTCCGGCGCTGGGGCTGGAAGCGCCTCGATTGGAGCCCCCTGCTCCCGCGGCTGTTCGGCATCGCCGTCGTGCTCGCCGGCGTCCTGGCCACCGCCCACCTCGGGCTCGACGTCCTCGTCGGCCGCGAGACTTGGGCCGCCACACTGACCCCGAACATGATGTTCTTCGTCCGCTGGATGCAGGGCATGATGACCTTCACCCCGTGGTTGTTCGCCTACTTCTTCTACCACTTTTCCGACCGGCTCTCGCGCTCCGAGTTCGAGCGGCTCCGGCTCGCCGCCAGCGCGAAGGAGGCCGAGCTGCGTGCGCTCAAGTCGCAGGTCAACCCGCACTTCATCTTCAACTCACTCAACTCGCTCCGCGCCCTGATCGAGGAGGATCCGGCCCGCGCCCGTGGTGCCGTCACCCGGCTCGCCGGTCTCCTGCGCTATGCGCTGCAAAGCGGACAGCTCGAGACCGTGCCGCTTGAGGATGAGCTGCACATCATCAACGACTA
>CAIYFD010000252.1 GCA_903925425.1 uncultured Opitutia bacterium
CAGTTCAGGTCGTTGAGGACGGCGCCGGTGCCGTTCGCGACGGCGGAGAGCGGGTCCTCGGAGACGGTGACGGGCAGGCCGGTCTTCTCGCTGAGGAGGCGGTCGATGCCGCGGATGAGAGCGCCGCCGCCGGCCATCACGAAGCCGCGGTCGACAAGGTCGGCGGAAAGTTCGGGCGGGCAGCGTTCGAGCGTGCCGCGGACGGCGTCGACGATCGCCGCGATGGTGTCGCTCAGGGCCTCGCGGATTTCCTGCGAGGTCACGTGGATGGTCTTCGGCAGGCCGGCGACCGAGTCGCGGCCCTTGACCTCCATCGCGAGTTCCTCGTCGAGCGGATAGGCGGAACCGACGCGCATCTTGATTTCTTCCGCGGTACGCTCGCCGATCAGCAGGTTGTAGGCGCGCTTCATGTAGTTGATGATCGCGCTGTCGAGCTCGTCGCCCGCGACGCGGATCGACTTGGAAAAAACGATGCCGGAAAGGGAGATGATCGCGATCTCGGTGGTGCCGCCGCCGATGTCGACGATCATGTTGGCGGCCGGCTCCTCGATCGGGAGGCCGACGCCGATCGCGGCGGCCATCGGCTCGGGGACGGTGATGACGTCGCGCGCGCCGGCGTGCAGGGCGGATTCCTTCACGGCGCGCTTCTCGACCTCGGTGATGCCGGAGGGGATGGCGATGACGACGCGCGGGTTCACGCGGAACGAGTTGCCGGTGACCTTGCGGATGAAATAGCGCAGCATCGCCTCGGTGACGTCGAAGTCGGCGATGACGCCGTCCTTCATGGGACGGATTGCGGTGATGTTGCCGGGGGTGCGGCCGAGCATGCGTTTCGCCTCGTCGCCGACGGCGCGGACCTTGCGGGTGACGGTGTCGAGCGCGACGACGGAAGGTTCCCGGAGAACGATGCCCTTGTCCTTGACGTAAACCAGCGTGTTGGCGGTGCCCAGATCGATGCCGATATCGTTCGAGAAATAACCGAGGAAGTTGGCCATGATTTCGAGGTAAGGGACGGCGTTGCCGCGATTAGAAACGAATCGGCGCCCCCGAGGGGTGTCAACGAGGGAAACCGGAGAGAGTTTTCTGGATCGGAAGGCGGGGCTGGGGCGACGACCCGGCTGGGACCGATCCGATCATCGCGGTCGCCTCGTCGAGGGAACCCTACCTTGGGTCGCGCAATCCCCTCAGAGCAGCACGAGGTCGTTGCGGTGCACGACTTCCAGCCGTTTGCGCGCGGGGAAACGCGTCATCAGGTCGGTGCCATGCAGACCGGCGATGGCGGGGATCTCGTCGCTGCCGTACCCAGCTTTGCCTCGGGCGAAAACGGCGCCATCCGGGCCGGCGATGTTGACGATGTCGCCGGCGGCGAACTCGCCACTGGCGCCGGTGACACCGACGGCGAGCAGGCTGCGGCCCTGTTCGCGCAGCACGGGGATGGCCGGGGCGTTGACGCGGACGGTGCCGGCCGGGCGCTGGTAGTAGGTGAGCCAGCGCTTCTTCGCCTCCATTGGCAGGCCGGTGGGAACGAAAAACGTGCCCGGCCCCCGGCCCGCGAACAGGCGGGGGATGATGTCGGGCTCGGCGCCGCTGGCGATGAACACGCCACAGCCGGACTTGGTGGCGAGCTTGGCGGCGGTGATCTTGGAAATCATCCCGCCGGTGGCGGTCTCGCTGGTCGTGCCTCCGGCCATGGCCTCGATTTCGGGCGTGATGCGCTCGACGACGGAAATGATTTCGCCTGAGCCCTTCAGGTCGATGAGCCCGGGGGCGGTGGAGAGGATGACAAGGTACTCGGCCTCGAGGAGACTGGCGACCATGGCGCCGAGGGTGTCGTTGTCGCCGAACTTCAGCATCGCGGTGATCTCGGCGGCACTGACGGTGTCGTTTTCGTTGATGATCGGGATCGTGCCGTAGGCGACCAGCTGCTTGAGGGTGGCCTTGACGCTGAGGTACCGGTCGCGGCCGCGGAGATCCTCGTGGGTCAGCAGCACCTGGGCGACCGTGAGGCCGTGCGGGCGGAAGGCGTCCTGCCAGACCTGCATGAGGAGGCTCTGGCCGACAGCGGCGCAGGCCTGCTTTTTGGTGACCTCCTTGGGTTTTTTTGCGAGGCCGAGCCGGCCCATGCCCAGGCCGACGGCGCCGGAGGATACCACGATGACCTCGGTACCGGCGGTGCGCAGCGTCGCGAGCTGGGCACTGATGGCGGCGATGCGGGCGGTGTCGATTTGACCGATCGCGGAGGCGATTACCCCGGTGCCGAGCTTGACGACGATACGTCGGGGGGCGGCATGGGAGGAGTGAGGCATCAGGCGTGAGGCGTGAGGCATGGGATGGCGACGTTTTGCTTCAAGCCTGCCGCCTGAAGCCTGCGGCCTCCCACCGTCGATCAGACGGTGAGCAGGTCCTTCTCCTTGTGGGCGAGATGGTCGTTGATGTCTTTGATGGCCTTGTCGGTCGCGGTCTGGATGTCCTTGTCGAGGCGCTTGGACTCGTCCTCGGGGAGCTTGGCCTTCTTGGCGGTCTCGTGTGCGTCGCGGCGCACGTTGCGCACGTGAACGCGACCCTCCTCGGCGAGGCGCTGGGCGTTCTTGACGAATTCCTGGCGGCGTTCGCGGCTCATTTCCGGGAGCGGGATGCGGATGACTTTGCCGTCCGGGATGGGATTGAAGCCGAGGTTGGCTTCCTGGATGCCCTTGATGATGGATTTGATGAGGCTGACGTCCCAGGGCTGGACTTGGATCAGGCGGGCGTCGGGCGTGGAGATGGCGGCGCACTGCTTGAGGGGCGTCATGGAGCCGTAGGCCTCGACGATCACGCTCTCGATCATGGCCGGGGTGGCCTTGCCGGTGTGGATGGAGCTGAACTCGTGCAGCGTGTAGTCCACGGCTTTCTTCATCTTGGCCTGAGCATCGGAGAGGATCGAGTGGGACATGGGGGTGGGGGGTGGGG